>CAUZRH010000158.1:0-4751 GCA_963582115.1 Dehalococcoidia bacterium | reverse complement strand
TGATCAACACGATCTGTGTGGGCATCCTCAAAAGTCGTCAGCACCGACGGCGCTGGGAGGCTGCTAACGAGAAGGACCCGAGCCTGACGCTGGACAAGTTCTACGACGCCATGGGCGGAGGGGTACCCGTGGGTCGTATCGGCGAGGCGCGTGAGGCGGGCGACGTGATCGCTTTCCTGGCCTCTGAGCGAGCCAGCTACATCACGGGTGCGTCCGTCAACGTTGACGGTGGTTCTTCTCCGGTCGTCTAGAGGAACTCACCCCCCACCCCTTCTGAACAGAACTCGATACGGGCCTTCGTGCTGATTGATAGTGCGAAGGCCCGTTACTTTCACGAGATGTCGAATTGATGGATCTTGGACGCGACGGCGAAATCGCAATTGTTACCGGCGTTAGTGATGGGCTTGGGAAGGTCGGAGCAACTCAACCCTGACGCTGGACGATTTCTACGTCCGAATCGGCGCAGGTGTGCCACAGAGACGCTATGGCGAGTGTAAGAAGTCGGCGGCGTGATCGCGTTTCCTGCGAGCGAGCGAGCTACGTTACGGGTGCAGTGATCAACATCTACGGCGGCCAGTCGCCGGTCGTTTAGGGACGAAATACCAAGCGACGTCTAGTCGGCGTCCTGCATTTCGTACCGAAAGTCGCAGTGTGACGCGCCCTGCATGATGGTCTGTGTCCGACTGAGCTTCATGTTCTTGTTGAATCCGAGTGGGAAGTTGAAGTCACGCCCGCACGAGAAAATGAAGCCCAGGTCCTGCATGCCCAGCTCTTTGTACATCTCGGCATAGCGGCAGCGGGTCACGTTGTAGTCGTACCGGTTCTCGTCCATCTCAAGCGTCTCGGTCTCAAGTGCGTTGTTTGCCGACCACGCGCCCTTGTTGGCGAGATACGTTGATAGATTGTTCCCTCCCGCCTTTATCGCCATCGCCGCACCCTGATCCCGCGCCACCTCTTCGATCACCCGTTGCGCCACTTTGTTGGCCGCTTGCTCGCCAAATTCGTCCTGGAAGGCACGGATCATCGGGCCGAGTACCATCGCCTCGATACGTCGTCTCACTAGCACCGGCATTGAATCGATGTCGGCATCTGTGAACGAGCGTATTTCGGCGGGCATGGTTATTTCTTTCGACTGTTGTGACGTGATATGAGGTCAGGCCCGGATTATAGATGGGGCTACCCATAGTGTTCGTCTTCTCGTCGCCGAGAGATCAACCGGCGTTTACTCATGACTCCGGCGGCCCCCAGCTGCGACTTTAACGGAATCCCGTGACTGGTAATCCGTTGAGCACCACCTCCCGGAATTAACGGCGGCGGTGTCCACCCCGGCAACATCTTAACCACTTGGGGCATGCCTGGTTTACGATTGGTTGAAAACCGACGTCCATCAGGAACTGTTGCTCCATAAATAAGGTCGGTCATGTAGGCTCTGGCTTCATCATCTGAATCACACGGTCAAGAAAGCTAAAAATGCCAGACAAACGCCCAAACGTCATTGTATTTCTCACGGATGACCAGGGTTACGGCGATCTGTCATGCATGGGAGCGACTGACTTCCAGACTCCGTCCCTTGACCGCATGGCAAGGGACGGAGTTCGGTTCACTGACTGGTACTCCAACAGCCCGGTTTGCAGCCCGTCTCGCGCCGCCCTGCTCTCGGGTCGCTACCCGGGGAACGCCGGGATCAGGGTGATCCTGCGCGGGCATCGTTCGACGGCCGGTCTGCCACAGTCAACGACCACGCTAGCCACAATGTTGAGAGACTCTGGATATCAGACCGCTTTGTCTGGCAAGTGGCACCTGGGATTGACGTATGAATCCCAACCGAAGAGCCATGGGTTCGACCGGTCGTTCGGCTTCTTCGCTGGTTGTATCGACTACTACTCGCACATCTTCTACTACGGTGCCAATCAGGGCGGACCGGGCCAGAACCCCACACATGACCTGTGGGAGGACGGCGATGAGGTGTGGATGAACGGCGAGTATTTCACCGATCTAATCGCCGAAAAGGCGATCGAGTACATGCGGGAGATGGCGGCCAAAGACCAGCCCTTCTTCCTGTACGTCCCATTCAACGCCCCGCATTACCCGATGCACGCGCCGAAGGAATACATGGACCAGTTCGCCCACCTTCCGTGGGACCGACAGGTGATGGCGGCCATGATCAGCGTGGTCGATGACTCGATCGGGAAGATTATGAACGAGGTTGATCGCCTCGGGTTGGCCGATGACACGCTGTCGGTATTCACCTCCGACAACGGACCGTCACGTGAGTCACGAAACTGGCTCGATGGCACGTTGGACCCGTACTACGGCGGCACGTCCGGACGATTCAAGGGCCACAAATACAGCCTGTTTGAGGGCGGTATTCGGCTCCCGGGGATCATGCACTGGCCGGGTCACATTGACGGCGGGGCCGTTTCCAGCGAACCGGTGGCATCAATGGACATCGTCCCGACGGTGTTGGACGCAGTCGGGATCGATGCAAGCCAGTACGAGATCAACGGCACGAGCCTGCTTGGACACGTCACGGAAAACGAGGCGATTTCGGAACGCCCAATCTTCTGGGAGATAGGTGATCAGACAGCGGTGCGACGTGGCAAGTGGAAGCTAGTGCTGAAAGGGCAACTTGTGGAGCACGCAGACCCGATTTCAGAGGTTCACCTGTCGGATCTTTCGACCGACCCCGGCGAGGCGATCAACCTTGCGGACAAGGAGCCGGCGATCACCGCAGAGTTGAAGCAATTGGCAGAGGAATGGCGTGCGGGGATCGAGAAGCGCTGGGCGGACGAGTATGCGGAACCGGGCGAAGAGAACCGAAGCTACCGTATGGTTTGAGGCTTGATCTATGGTCGCATTGAAAACGAACCAGGGATCCGAACGTAAGGTTTAATCCTAGACCAGAGTTATCTCAGTCAGATCAGTGGACACTGAGAACTCTGCGTCGGTCTGGGATTGGATTGAAGCAGCATCCCATCCGGGTGCATGCTCGATTAGCTGTAGCCCCTGACCGGCCGGCAGTACTTCGATAACGGCGATATCCGTGACTACCAGGCTGACGCATCCCTTTCCGGTCAGCGGGTAACTGCATTCGGGAACGATCTTGGAACTACCGTCACGTCCGTTGTGCTCCATAGCCACGATTACGCGTTTGGCACCAGCAGCAAGGTCCATCGCCCCGCCGACGTTGCCAACACCACGCGCAGGAAGAAACCAGTTCGCTAGGTCACCCATCGCTGAAACCTGTAATGCGCCCAGGGCCGTGACGTCTATATGGCCGCCACGGATCATGGCGAAAGCCTCGGTTGAGTCGAAGTAGGCCATACCGGGAATCGGGCTCAGGAACTGCCCCCCGGCGTTGATGATATCAACATCGCCCTCGCCCTCATCGGCCAGCGGACCACAGTTCAGGAGTCCGCTTTCGGAGTGATACATGATCTCCACATCCGGCGGCACGAAGTCCGAGCAGAGGGTCGGAATTCCGATTCCCAGGTTGACCACCTCGCCATCCCTGAACTCACGGGCGACGCGCATGGCGATCACTTCCCGGTCTAGCCGGGGCGCAGGGTCGGTCATGGCAGCGCCACCCCGCCTTCAGACGCCGGTGGTCGAGCGGCGATTCGTTTGACGTAGATGGAAGGCGTGTCCACACGATCAGGGTCGATACCTCCCGGTTCGACAATTTCATCTACCTCGGCGATCGTCACCTTTGCAGCCATCGCCATTGGTGGATTGAAGGTCCGGGACGTTCCCGCGTACGCCAGGTTTCCTAGCGTATCCGCGGTCTTTGCCCTGACCAGTGCGAAATCGGCGTGCAATGCCTCTTCAAGGACATACTCACGCCCGTCAAACACACGCGTTTCCTTGCCGTCCGCCAGCATCGTCCCTGCTGCCGTCGGCGTATAGAACGCAGCAATCCCAGCCCCGGCGGCACGCATACGTTCCGCCAACGTCCCCTGCGGGACCAACTCCAGTTCGATCTCCCCGGCGCGGAAGCCCTTCTCGAAGGCATTTGGACGCGACACCGAGCCTGAGACCGGAAATGAAGCAATGACCTTTGCGATCTGCCCGTTCTCTATCAACACCGCGTGATCTATGGGCTCGATGCCCTCCGGCCAACCGAAGCCCGTCGGTGCTGCAATCCCCGCGGTGTTGCCGATGATGGTCAGGTTGCGAGCACCCTGATCTCGCAGAGCCAACATCAAGAGGTGAGGCATCCCGCCCGCGCCTCCAAAACCACCGATCATCACGACAGAGCCGTCCGAGATGTCAGACACGGCCTCAGCGAAACTATTTACGGTCTTGTTTATGGGCATAACGACGGGATTCTAAACAGCGTTCGAGATTCTCAGAGGGTCGAGTGACCTTATCTTTCAAAGATAATTCAACCCCACGTGGGGTTCTACCAGAGGGTCATGGAGTCCTGAAACATCCGTTGCAGGTTGGGCTCGTCGATGGCCCTTGGCGATAGCTTGGTAACACGATGTTGCGGCAGGGTCCCGGCGACCAGGTCGTCGATATCGTCCGTCGTGTATCCGACCCCGGACAGTCCGTTCGGTATGTCGAGTTCCTTGATGTACCCCACGATGGCCGTCGCAAGCAGATCGCCAGCGTCCTCAAGGCTAGCTCCTGTTGTGTCGGCACCGAGGATCCGTGCGCAGTGCAGGTGCCTCTCAGGATTTATCGGGGCGGTATACCGGAACACTGACGGCGCGGAAATTATCACTCCCATACCGTGCGGAACCATTGCA
>CAUZRH010000157.1:0-4755 GCA_963582115.1 Dehalococcoidia bacterium | reverse complement strand
TGAATTCCATCCCTCTATATATGGATATTCGCCGCTAACCCTGATGGGCGGTGAGGCGTATACTCCCGCCGTGTCCAAACTTCGTGCGGTCGACGGAGACCGATCCTCAACGCAGATCAAAATCACTGCTGGATGAACACCGGGCATTAGGACATTATTTGAAATCCCTAGTCTGATCTGAAAGGTATAGGTTCTAGCGACGTGAATGCAGTCAAAGATCTTTTGAAATCCGGGAAGACAATCGTCGGAACAGCCGGCTCCCCGCACCCCGAAGTAACGGCCGTACTGGCTGACGCTGGTTATGACTTCCTCCTCTTCGACACCCAGCACTCTCCGCACTACATGAAGGACCTGGCACCGGGAATGGCGGCGACTAACGGCAAGAAGGCCGCACCGTTCGCCCGTGTAGATTCCATCAGCTCAGAGCAGATCCTCTTTGCGTTGGACGCCGGCGCACGGGGAATCATCGTTCCCATGGTCAACACCAAAGAGCAGGCCGAATACATCGTCGAGTCCTGCAGGTACTACCCGGGTGGCAAGCGCTCCAACGGTGGCATGCGTGGCCAGTGGGGCCAGGGCGACGACTACCAGGAGTACATGGACACCGTGAACCGGGACCTGGTAATCATCCCGATGATCGAGACTAACGAGGCGATCAGCAACATCGACGAGATCCTGAGCGTCGACGGCATCGACGTCGCGCTTATCGGTCCGTCGGATTACTCGATCGAACTCGGGGTCACTCTGGACTACACTTCCGCCGGATACGAGGCAGGTCTGGACAAGCTCGCCGCGGCGGCCAAGAGGAATAACGTGGTTCCGGGCATGTACTTCATCCCGCCGGGAATGGACCCAAACTGGTTCGTAGCCAAGGGCTTCAAGATGTTCACGGTTCCGTGGGCCACGGCGGCGACGGACGGCATTCAGGCTTCCCTGAACGGCATCAACCGAGACTAGTTTCTCGCGCTGAACCGGCGGATATTCTCCGCATGAGTACACGGAGAGAGCCCGCCTTCTGGCGGGCTCTCTTTTTTGTGTCCTTAGTTGAACTCAGGTCGATATCGTTGAGGTTTCCGGCAGGGTGTCGCACTGCATCACCCGGTCAGGGAGTCGGAGGGCGTACCCGTGATACTCTCCGCCGATGGCAACTTTCGACGGTTATACAGACGTTGTGATCATCGGTGGTGGGATCATCGGGTCTGCCATCGCTTACCAGCTCGCGCGCAGGGATGTGGCGGTAACGCTGGTCGACAAGGGGCCGATCGGGTACGAGCAGTCGACCCGTAACTGGGGCTGGGTCCACCAACAGGTCCGGTACCCCCACCTCATCCCGCTGGCGGTGGAGTCGGTCCAGATGTGGAAAGGGCTGACTGCAGAACTAGAGGCGGACGTCGGATGGGTCCAGGGCGGCAACATGAGTCTTGGTTTCGACGACGCCGATCTGGCAGAGTTTGAGAAGTGGGGGCAGATCGCTCGTAACGCCGGGCTTGAGACCGCAGTCCTTAACTGCGATCAGGTCGTGGAACTGATACCGGGGATGGCCAGCATGGCAGGGAGTTGGACCGGCGCGCTCCACCTTCCAACAGACGGTCAGGCGGACCCCTCGCTGGTGACCGCCGCTTTCGCCCGGGCCGCCGAACGTAACGGAGCGCGGATAGTGACCGACTGTGCCGTCACGTCTATCGAAACCGCCGGAGGTTCTGTGACCGGCGTGCTCACCGAGCGCGGCCCGATCGCCGCATCGCAGGTTGTCGTTGCCGCCGGAGCCTGGTCCAGCCGCCTGACCCGTCCGATCGGCATCCGATTCCCGCAGCGCGCTGTTCGCTCAACCGTCGTGAGGACGAAGCCGGTGGAATATGTCACCGCGGTCACAGCCTGGGCCGAAGGTTTCACCTTCCGACAGGACCGCGCCGGCAGGTTTGTACTGGCCGGTGGAGAAGAGGCAATCTACGACGTGGATCTGAGCCTTTTCCGAGACATGCGATGGTTCCTGCCAGTGGCATGGAAGAATCGGCGCTGGTTGCGGATGCGCGTCGGCCGGGCCTTCTTCAAGGACCTGGCTGCAAAAATACCCGGCGCAGCGCCGCGCCGTGAATTCTGGCAGCGTCGCCGGATGATCGATCCTCCGGCGGACGGGAAGGCCGTGCGTGAAACCCTAGCGCTGTTCCATCGGGCGTTCCCGGATCTTGCAAAAGTCGGTATAGAGTCAGTCTGGGCCGGGAATATAGACTCCACGCCCGATCAGGCTCCCATCATTGGGCCGGTCGGTGGCGGCCCGAACGGGCTCATAATCGCCACCGGCTTCTCCGGCCACGGCTTCGCCCTGGGGCCCGCTGGAGGACGACTGGCGGCCGACCTCATCCTGGGCGACAAACCGCTCGTGGACCCTCATCCGTTCCGGCACGCACGTTTTGCAGAGCGCGCCGTCCCGGACCTCGACGGCCACCGTCGTTGATCCGGCGCGCCAAGTGGACGGTGGCCCCCCTTCTGGATATATTCGTGACGCTTGGCAGCACGATACGTTCCTGAACCCGCTCTCAGACAATATTCCGACGACGCTGGAGGTGCAGACATGACGACCCACACTCACGACGGATCCACGCACGACCACGATGGTGGCTCGACCGCCGTAAAAGAGATGGCGGAGGCATGCGTCAAGTTTCTGGACAGCCTCTCGGCAGACCAGAAATCGAAGACGACCTTTCACTTCAACGACGGCGAACGTATCTTCTGGTACTACCCACCGATGAACCGCCACGGCCTGCCGTTGCGCGACATGGACGAAAACCAGCGCACCCTGGCATTCGCTCTCATGGCCTCAGGGCTGAGCGAGACCGCCAACACGAGAGCGCACCAGATCATCGAGCACGAGACGATCCTCGGTCCAATGGAAAAAGCCGCAGGAATCGTGTCGTTCGTCCGCGATCCTGACCTCTACTACTGGACCGTTTTCGGAGACCCGATGGGAGATGATCCCTGGGGATGGCGTGTGGAAGGCCACCACGTTTCGCTTCACATGCACGTCTATAAAGGCGAGGTCATATCGACGACCCCGTTCTTCTTCGGCTCGAACCCCGCAATCGTGCCGGCCGGCCAAAAGCACGCCGGGCGCAACATCTTGGGTCGCCGAGAAGACATGGGCCTCGAGCTTGGCAACTCCCTGGATTCCAGCCAGCGCTCCATAGCCGTGATTGCTGAAGACGCCCCTTTCGACATCCTCACGTACAACAGCTCCAAGGCACTGATCCCCAAAGAGGAAGGCATCCGCGGCGGGCAGATGAACGGCACCCAGAAAGAGATGCTTACTTCTCTTATTGCCGAGTACACGAGCCAGGTGCGAAGCGAGTTTGAGGACAAGGGAGTCGGAAAGGTTCTTGAGCAGATACGTGAAGACGGTGTCGAGAACTTCCACCTCGCCTGGTCAGGCGGCATGGAGCACGGCCAGAACCACTACTACCGTATCCACAGCGGTGACTTCGTCATCGAGTACGACAACCGCCAGAACGACGCCAACCACATCCACTCGGTCCTAAGGGACGTGGAAAACGACTTCGGAGTCGACGTCCTCAGAGAGCACTTGCTGCTCTTCCACGTGATCTAAAGAGCACCGGACGATTACGCGCAACGGAGGCTTCCCGACCGGGGCCCTCCGTTGCGCGTAAATGGTCGCACTTGCCTCCAGGTGTGGATTGAAATCCACGCCTGTTCCCTGCACCCTCTCCCAGACGCAGAGGGGATTCGAGAGATTCCATAGCCCCGTATAACAGGAGGATATTAGGCTAGTGACATCCATCGTATTTGACCATGTTGGCGTGATCGACGGGTGTGGTGGTGTGAAATCTGATACCACGGTTGTGGTTGAAGGAGACAGGATTACCGCCATTGGTGGCACAGATTATTCACCCCCAACTGATGCCCTGGTAATCGATGGTACTGATCACTGGCTCATGCCCGGCCTCATCAACTGCCATGATCACTTGTCGCATAAATGGATCCGCTGGGCTACACAGGACGAGTACCACTCCGGGAATGTTAGTCGGCTACATACTGAACCGGGTCCCCGGGCGTTGGAATCCGCCAAGTACGCAGCGTGGACAGTGAGGCAAGGGGTCACGACGATACGGGATCTTGGGAGTGCCGGAATCGCCGCCGGGCCCGAAATGTTCACGAACGTACACATGCGTGATGCGATCGGTCCCGGAATGCCTGGACCAAAGATTTTGGCAAGTCGATTGATGATTGCGATGACCGGGGGACACGGAACGCCATGGTTCGGCGTGAGGGAGGCAGACGGTGTAGAGGAGGTCCGTAAAGCGGTCCGAGAGCAAATTAAAGGCGGTGCGGACTGTATCAAAGTGATGAGTACAGGTGGTCTAGCCAATTATCCTCACGAACGGCCAGACATAGATCAGTACACGGTGGATGAGCTGACTGCGGCAGCAACTGAAACACACCGATTTGGAAAGCTCATTGCTACCCATGCAATGTCAGACCGTGCCGTGTCTTGTGCGATCCAGGCAGGAATCGATACGATCGAGCACGCATTCTTAGCGAGTGCAGATGGCATCAAGCTTATGGCAGATAGTGACATCGCCTTCGTTCCAACCGCCCGGGTGTCCTGGCGTACAGCTCGGACCGCATCTCCAGAGTTGGCGAGCCTTTTATCTGAAGCCAATCACGCCCAACGCATCTTGGAAGCGTCCGAACTGGGTGTGAAAATCGGGGTGGGAACAGATTCTCGTTTCACGATGATCG
>CAUZRH010000156.1:0-4771 GCA_963582115.1 Dehalococcoidia bacterium | reverse complement strand
CGCACCCAAACCGACAAGTCGTGTACAACGTAGTAGTACGAAGCAACTAACTTCAAAGTCCGGGTATCCAATCCGGGCTCGATTCATCCAATAGACCAACCATCTGGCAATTAACTGGCACGGCACATTGAACCGCCCTGCCCCAAGAACAAGTAAATATGAGGTGTCGAGGCGCATGCTTCGAAAGTTGATCGCAAGCGGACAATTCCTGATCATAGGCTTGGTGCTAGTCGGCGTACTCGCGTGTGGCGGGGGAAGCTCCGACGTGGAGTCCACCGCCACATCTGAGACGGGAGCGGAAGACGCAGCCTCGTCTTCAGGGATCGATATTTCACCGGCGTTGGGCGGAAACCCGACGGCGGGACCTTCTGCCGGCGGAGACACCATCGGCGACAAGTTCGGCGGCAAGTTGCGCGTACTGGGCAGCGACCCGCCGACTCTGGACCCGGCGCTGGTCAGCGACACTTCGTCTGCCCGGGTAGTGCTTGAGCTGTTCTCCGGGCTCGTCCGACTGGACAACAACCTTCAGATTGTCCCGGACCTTGCCGAGACGTGGGACATATCCGCAGGCGGGACCGTCTACACATTCACCATCAGAGAAGACGCCCGGTTCAGCGACGGCACCCGGATCACGGCCTCTGCATTCAAGTACGCCATCGAGCGCGCCGCCAACCCTGACACGGAATCCACCGTCGCAGAGCTTTATCTTGCGGACATCATCGGCGTTCCAGCAATTATTGATGGCGAAGCCTTAACGGCTTCCGGCATTGAGGTAGTGGACGATAAGACCCTCAAGTTCACCATCGACGCTCCCAAGGCCTATTTCCTGGCCAAGCTCACCTATCCGACCGCGTTCGCACTCCTTCAGAGCAACGTCGAAGCCGGAGGACGGACATGGACGGATAACCCCATCGGCAGCGGTCCCTTCATCCTTGAGGAGTACCGCATCGGTGAGCGCATGATCCTGGCCCGAAACGAGAACTATTACGATCGTCTCGCCTACCTCGACACGGTCGAGATAAACTTGGCCGGCGGCGTCGCAATGGCGATGTACGAAGCCGACGAGATCGATCTCACGGGCGTCGGCCTGGCCGACCTTGACCGCGTTCAGGACCCCAGCAACGCTATCAATGCCGACCTCGTAAGCGTCCCGCCGGGATTCTCCACGAGCTACCTCGGCTTCAACATGGAAGAAACTCCCTTCAACGACGTCAAGTTCCGTCAAGCGCTTGCGCACTCGATCGACAAGGACCTGATTGCGGAGCAGGTGTTCGCAGGCCTGGTCCGCCCGGCCAAGGGCATACTCCCGCCCCTGTTCCCGGGCTTCAATGCCGACCTGGTAACGCTGGACTTTGACCCGGTTCTTGCAAAACAGCTACTGGATGAGTCGTCCTACTCAACCCTGAGCGATCGTGACAAGCGGATTGTCATCACCACCCAGGGGACCGGCGGTTCGCCAAGCCTGTCGATCGAAGTAATGGCCGACATGTGGTTCCAGACGCTGGGCGTAGAAGTGGAGATCCAACAGGTCGAGTTCGCTACCTACCTACAGGACTTGTACCGAAACCGGTTGCAGGCCTTCTTCGGCGGGTGGGAAGCTGACTACCCGGACCCGCAGGACTGGATCGACATTCTGTTCCACAGCGAGAGTCCCCGTAACGACGGTAACTACGTGAACGAAGAAGTCGACCGGCTTGTTGAGCAGGCACGGACCGAGCAGGACGTGGTGCTGAGGACGCAGCTCTATCAGGACGCCGAGCAGATGATCATCGACGACGTCGCTTGGCTGCCGGTGTGGTGGGACACGCAGGGATTGGCGCTCATCAAGTCACGCGTGAACGACTACAACTTCCTGCCGATGACCATCGAGATCTTCAAGGACGTCTGGATCCAGGAATAAGCACAAGTTCGGGGCCGGTAATTTACCGGCCCCGAACTTTTTAACCTCCCCCAGCTTTTTCAGTTATTTCCGGAAACCACAGAGCGTATTGGGGGACCGGGTTGACCCGAAGCACCAACAGGAGGCAGAGTCCCGCATATGCTCACTTATATAGTGCGGAGACTCCTGTGGGCACCAGTCCTACTACTGACCGTGGCAGCGATCGTGTTCGCCCTCGGCCATTACGGCCCGGGCGACCCTGTCCAGATCCAGCTAGGGCAACATTTCACGGAAGAACGAGCTGATCGGATCCGCGAGTCGCGTGGGTTGAACGACCCCGTCTATGAGCAGTTCGGCCGCTACGTCTGGAACGCGCTTCGGTGGGACTTTGGTGAGAGCAACCAGTTCCAGAACAGGGGAGTCGCAGAGCTTCTCGGTCCGAAGTTAAAAGTCTCGGCGCAACTCTTTCTGGCGGCATCACTCATAACGATCGGACTGGGCGTTCCACTCGGCTTCTACACGGCGTTGAAGCAGGGCTCTTGGCAGGATCCAACTATTGTGTCCGGGTCTCTGGTTCTGGACGCCATGCCCGTATTTCTGACCGCACCCTATTTAATAATCGTCTTTGCGCTCAAATTAGACTGGGTACAGGTGTCCGGATGGGACGGGTTCTTCAGCACCCAGATAATCCTTCCGGCTCTTGTTATTGGCCTGCCTGGCGTTGCCATATTCACGCGAATCATGCGTTCCAGCACCCTGGATGTCCTTGGCCAGGACTACATTCGAACGGCCCGGGCCAAGGGTCTTCCAGAGGCAATAGTCAACTACCGGCACGTAGCGCGCATCGCCCTGATACCGATACTTACCCTGATCGGCTTTTCTCTTTCCGGTCTGTTGGGCGGCGCATTTATTGTTGAGCTGATTTTTGGTGTACCGGGCGTCGGTCGATTCGCCCTGGACGCTCTGTTCGCTCGTGACTTCCCGGTGATCATGGCGATCTCGTTGATCGGTGCGGCCTCGTTGGTAATAGCGAACCTGATCGTCGACATCCTTTACTCGGTAGTCGATCCACGGATCAGGTATCAGTAAAACGCTATGAGCCTTTTACGAGAGTCATCCAAATCACACACCAACGCTATCCCGTCCGGAATCGGGCCGTGGCGTCAGGCATGGCGACGCCTGCGCCAGAAAAAGATCGCCATGACGATGCTTTCGATCATCGTCCTGTTGTACACCGTCGGGGTACTGGCAAAGCCGATCTCGACTCACTCCTACTCCCAGACCGATCTCTTCCACACACAGGAAGGCCCCAGCCGCGATCACATTCTTGGGACAGATCGACTTGGCAGAGACATATTCACCCGGGTCGTCTGGGGCGTCCAGACCACGGTGATTCTCACCATCATCACCGTCGGAACAGGTGGAATCGTTCTTGGAGTGACTCTGGGCATGGTTGCCGGGTATTTCGGCGGGAAGACCGACGCCGTAATCATGCGACTTGGTGAGGTAGTCGCCGCCTTCCCTGGCATATTGCTCGTGATCTTGATCGCAGCCACCTTGAGGCCGCGAATCGTCGAATGGACGCGTGGATTTGAAGACTGGAGCAATTTTCCGGATTGGAGTCCCTTCGGAGGTCTTGTCGAGTCCGGGTTTGTCGATTATTTCGTGGTCGCCATCGCCTTACTGCCATTTGCATGGTTCGGGATGATGCGGCTGGTACGTGGACAGGTTCTGGCCATCCGAAACGCTGATTACATCGAAGCAGCGCGCGCTGTGGGCGTCTCAACACCCAGGCTGTTGTTCTCACACATACTCCCAAACATCACGGGGACAATCATCGTCACGGCGTCTGCCGGCATGGGAGCAATCGCCGGTAGCGAGCTGATCCTGAGTTTCCTGGGGATCGGCGTTCAGCCGCCCCGGCCCAGCCTGGGATTCATGATCTCGGACGTCTCAGGGCGCGGTACAGCGGTCGTGTCAGTCATCCAGAACCATCCCGAACAGTTGCTCGCACCGATCGCTGTGATCTGGTTATTGATCTTCAGTTGGAGCCTGCTCGGCGATGCCCTCAATGACGTATTTAATCCGCGCACCAGATAGTCCATCGAGCGAGCGCCTACACCGACGCCCTCTACGCACGACCCAGACCATACCTATGGAGAGGACTGTTCATCACACCCTCCTAATCCATGAGAAGTTCAGGGTGTGGTTAATCTGCAGCGACACGCCCGTGGACGCAGCATGCTATACAGTGCCGTGACGCCAACCTAGATAGCCCGCAAACCTCGCCGCTCAGGGAGCCAACAATGCCCATTTCAGACATAAAAGCCCTCACATTCGACGTGTTCGGAACTGTGGTCGACTGGCGAGGTAGCGTGTCACACGAGATCGCATCTCTGGCAAACGAGCGCGGCCTGGACATTGATGCAGACCTGTTCGCTGACGAATGGCGAGCGGGCTACGGACCCGGCATGAACAAGGTCAGGACCGGCGAGTGGGAATGGATCGGCATAGACGCAATCCACCGGCACCGGCTCGACGAGCTGCTGGTGCAATTCGAAATCCAAGGCCTCACCGAAGAAGAGACCGCACACCTGAACAAGGTCTGGCACCGACTCGATCCGTGGCCGGAGGCCGTGGAAGGGCTGACCCGACTCAAGAACAAGTTCATCATCTCGAGCCTGTCCAACGGCAGCTTTTCCTTGCTGACCAACATGGCAAAGCGCGCCGGGTTGCCATGGGACTGCGTTCTGTCCTCTGAGCTATCGGGCCATTACAAGCCGGACCCACAGTCCTACTTAAAGGCTGCTGAGTTACTGGGACTTGAGCCCGGAGAAGTCATGATGACTGCGGCTCACCAGAACGACCTTCTAGCGGCCGCAGGATCAGGCC
>CAUZRH010000155.1:0-4820 GCA_963582115.1 Dehalococcoidia bacterium | reverse complement strand
ATACGTACGTGCGGTGAAAAAATCGTCCAAACATGTGTACTTGTCTTTTGATGAGTGGAACGTCTGGTATAAGGTCCGTGGTGGAGTCGACCAGAAGGGCGGATGGGCACAGGCACCACACCTGATCGAAGAGGTCTACAACCTGGAAGACGCCCTGGTTGTGGCGCAATACCTGAATTCTTTCATCCGCAACTCAGACGTGGTCAAAATGGCTTGCCTTGCGCAGATAGTGAACGTGATTGCCCCTGTATTGACTAATAAAATTGGGGTCCTTATCCAGTCCATATACCACCCCATAGTCAAGTACGCGGAACTGGCGTCAGGAGATTCGTTGACGCCGGTCGTGGACGGTCCCACATATCAGGCTGGCGACCGTGGAGAAGTTCCGGCGTTGGACATTTCTGCCTCGTTTGACCACACAGATGGCCGAACCACGGTATTCGCGATCAATCGCGATACGGAAAACTCGATCACGGCGACTGTGCGCATCAACGGACGTTCGGTCACCGGAGTAGGGCAGGGTTGGCTCATGACCGGCGACGATCCTAAGGCGTTTAACGACTGGGACACCCCGGACACGGTGTCTCCACAGACCTGTGAAGTCGCGCTAGAAGATGGCGTGGCACGCGTCGCTATGCCGTCTATGTCCATCGTCGTTGCCACCCTGGATACCGTGAGTTGACTGGGATGGCGTCGCAGAAGCGGTTTCTTGCGGTTAATATCGCCCGGCGGCTGGCCGTAGACGTCCAACGGCCTGGCTCGTGTGCGCCATTGAGGAGAGTTGCAACGCATGATCAAGAAGTTCGGGACCCTCTACGCGGGGCATGTTGATTTTGATGACATCGGCTTTGCGGCGACGGCGGCTAATGATCGGCGGATGACGAACGAAAAACTGGTCACTGCCTATGACAAAGCCGAGGCCATTGCCAGGCTGGTTGATCGCACGGGGTTTGACACCTTCTGGATGGCCGAACACCATTTCCAGCATGAAGGTTACGAGGCGATCCCGAACATTCTGATGTTGGCGACGTATCTCGCTGGCAAGACGGAGAACATCCGATTTGGGTGCGGGTTCAACGTGGCGACCATGTGGCATCCGATACGGCTCGCCGAGGATTACGCGATGGCGGATGTCCTCACCGGTGGGCGGGTGATCTTCGGAGTAGGACGTGGATATCACGCCCGTGAGGTGGAGTCTTTCGGCGCTCCATTATTGGACAACGACGCCAACCGGGAGCTGTTTGAGGAACAGATTGAAGTCATATTCAAGTCGTTCAACCAGGAGTCGTTTTCGCACCACGGCAAGCACTACGACCTCCCGCCAAAGGTGAACTACCGGGGGTACGAGCTTGAAGAACTCACGCTGGTGCCTCGACCGTTAAACCTGCCTGTGGAGTCCTATCAACCGATCCAGAGTGGATCCGTACGCGGGTTGGACCTTATGGTGAAGCACGGCATAAAAGGCCTCGTGGGCGGCGGTGCCGCTTCAGGTGGTGCTCCTAGCCCCGTAGTAGAAGCCTGGCGCGATGCGCTGGCGCGTGACGGACGAGACACCGAGCTGGGAACCGACATGATTGTCGGTGTATCGGTACACATCGCCGAGACCGAAAAGAAAGCGATGGCGGAGGCGAGTAGCTACTTCCAGGAGAACATGAAGATGTTCGGGCCTCTGACCCTGACACGGATGCTGGGGGAGGACGGAGTCGATGCACTGGGCGACCCAAAACGTGCGCCTACTGCCGGGTTGCCGACCATTGAACAGGCAGTGGAATCTGGGCAATGGCTGTGCGGCCCTCCGGAGTTAATCATCGAGAAACTGGAGGCTCTTCAGTCCCTTTACCCCGGCCTTGAGTTCGTCAATGCCAGTAGCGTCATCGGCACGCCTCAGTCGGTGATTCTTGAACAGCTTGAACAGTTCGGCAGCGAAGTCATGCCGCACTTCACGGGAGTTAAGCCAAGCGCTTAACGCCCAGGCTCATAGATCAATAGACCTTGATCCTCATCATCAACAACAACGAATCGGGGAAACATGGCCAGCTCTGATACGACCGACGTCGCAGAGACGGTGGAATCAAATCATCAATCGTCTGAGGAGTCGCAACCCCGTGAGAGTTCCCGTCTCATGTACGGGATCTCCGCCGGGCACGGTATAAAGCACTTTGGGCAAGGTGCGATCCTGATCCTTGTGCCGGAGATAAAGGCGTCCCTCGCGCTTTCCGATGTGGCGATCGGAGGCATGTTCGCAGCCCGTGATGCCTCTATGGGGCTTACGAACGTACCGGCCGGAATTCTGACCGACATGTTCAGGCATCGCGTTCCGATGCTGCTTGCCATCAGTATGTCGTTCGTAGCAATCGGTTACCTGTTGATCGGGATGTCATCCTGGTACTGGCTCACCGTACTTGCGCTGATGATCCTGGGAACGGGCACATCGCTGTGGCACGCCCCGGCCTTCTCTGAGCTAGCGATTCGGTATCCCGAACGCCGTGGATTCGCCATGGCAGCTCACTCGACGGGCGCTCAGGTCGGTAACACCGTCGCACCGGCAACCATTGGATTGTTGCTTGGCGGGATAAGTTATATGGGCATCGAGTGGGGAGGCATAGGCTGGCGGCCACTGTCACTCCTTCTTGTACTACCGGCAGTGCTGACCGTCATCATCGTGGTTACCCAGTTCAAAGGACGTGCCGCACCCAGCGGAGAAAGTGTGTCCCTGCGTTCCTATGCGAGCGCAACGCGGAATCTTCTTCGAAATCCGGCTGTACTGGCGATGGCTTTGCTACACGCCGTCAGAGGAGCTGCACACAACTCGATTCAGCTATTCCTGGTCATCTACATGGCTGACGAGCTGGACTACAACGACATCACCATAGGGATACACGTTTCTCTACTAACCCTCGCCGGGATTGCTTCGACGCCCGTGCTTGGAATCCTGTCCGACCGGCTGGGCCGTCGTCCCGTTATTACTTTCTCATTTGCGGCGATAAGCCTGCTTGTACTGGCGATGCTGTGGGCCGATGAGGGGTGGACTCTGTCCGTCACGATGATCGCTCTTGGCGTGTTCTTGTTCTCGATCATGCCGGTGATTGTGGCTGCGGCTATGGACTCAACCGAAAAAGGCTCTGAAGGTACCTCCGTTGCGGTGCTCTTTGCGGGTGGTGCGCTGATCGGGGCTATCGCTCCTGTTGTTGCGGGCCTGTTGAACACGCACTGGGATTTTGATGCCGTCGTGATATTCGTGGCCATAGTCGCCGCTGTGGGAACGTTGCTGGCCGTCGTCATACCGATGAGTGGCAGAGCCGGGGCCACACGGGTCACCTAAACGGATAACATCTTGCTACGACACTCGTATCGACAGTAAACACATAACTAAGACCATCGACCGGGGACAAATATGCTCGAACGCTTCAAGGTTCCGGACGCCGATCGCGTATACGTTGCAGAAGATAAAATCAGGGCAGCGACCAACGCTATTTTCCTCAAAATGGGTCTCACGGAAGAGGATGCGTGTGTATCGACCGATGTGTTGATCATGAACGACCTCAGGGGAGTTGAGACACACGGCGTGTCTAACATGCTTCGGTCGTACGTTGCCGGATACAAGAGCGGTGCGCTTAATCCGACGCCGAACATCAAGACTTTACGTGAGTCGGATTCCACGGCGACGTGGGACGCCGACCGCGGCCTTGGCGCACAGGTCGGCCCGATGGCGATGCAGTTGGCGATGGACAAGGCTGAGAAGCACGGACAGGGTGCTGTGGCGGTGACGAACTCCGGCCACCTGGCAGGAGCGGGCTATCACGCCGCCATGGCCGCACAGAACGACATGATCGGTATGGCGATGACCGGTAGTGGTGGAGTGCAGGCGGTCCCGACATTTGGCGCGGAACCTCGATTCGGCACGAACCCAATCGCTTATGCAGCTCCGGCACGTAAGATGCCGCCGTTCCTGTTTGATGTCGCAACGACTCAGGTAGCCGGCAACAAAATTCGACTTGCCCGGCGTGTCGGCGCAGGACTGATCCCGAACTGGGTCGCAGGACCCGACGGCGCGGTAATAGACCAGGAGACCGACGGCATACCGGACGAGTACTTCATGCTTCCCTTTGGAGGGACGCGTGAGAACGGATCACACAAGGGGTATGCATTCGCTGCGGTCGTGGACATCATGACCGGGCAACTCTCAGGTGCTGGTCCGGGCTTCATTCACCAGAAGACTGCGCACTACTTCCAGGCATGGAAGATCGACGCGTTCATGGACACCGAAAAGTTCAAGGACGATATGGACAGCTTCCTCGAGGGGCTTGCCAACACGCCACCGGCTCCCGGACAGGAACGGGTCTTTTATCCCGGCCTGTCCGAGTTCGAGGAAACCAAAAAACGTAAGGTTGAGGGTATTCCGTACCACCGTGAAGTGATCGAGTGGTTCGGAGCCGCTGCATCAGAACTGGGTCTGGACGTGGACCTTCCGTAATCTTCGGTTGACCGGCGCTGCGCTACTCGCGTAGTGAACGTCATTAAGTTGATAACCTTTGTTGCGGTCGACATTTTTATGTCGGCCGCAACTGCTTTTCAGGGCTTACCCAAAATCTAGGACTATTCCAGGACTACTAAAGTCCCTAGAAAGAGCATCGATGAAGATCACTGACCTCAAATGCGCCATCATCGGACAGAACCCGGTAATCAGGATCCTTACCGATGAGGGCATCGAAGGAATCGGACAAGCCGAACCTGCCAAGAGTGACCTGAAATGGCACTTTTTGTACTACAAGCAGTTCATCGTGGGCATGGACCCCACAGACGTTGAACGCGTGATGCAG
>CAUZRH010000154.1:0-4822 GCA_963582115.1 Dehalococcoidia bacterium | reverse complement strand
AAATCTTTTTCCGATGATGGCCCGACTGTGGGAGTTATTGGCGAGTTGGACGCCGTAAAAGCGCCGGGACACCCTGCCGCAGATTTGAAATCCGGAGCGGCGCACGCCTGCGGCCACCACGCTCAGCTTGGCGCGCTTGTCGGCGCTGCTATTGGACTTGGTGTCCCTGAAGTAGCGTCCTCGCTAACTGGACGTGCTGCGTTCATCGCAACACCGGCGGAAGAGTTCATTGACGTTGGGATGCGCTGGGGACTGCACGAGACAGAGCATCTGGGGTTCCTGTCCGGCAAGCAGGAAATGATCAGGCTGGGCGCGTTTGACGATGTGGACATGGCGATGATGATCCACACTAGTTCAAGTAAAGCGCAGCGTAGATTCATCGTCGGCGGAACAAGCAATGCGCACGTTGTCCACTACGTGAAGTTCATCGGCAAAGCTGCCCACGCGGGTGGGGCACCCCACCAGGGCGTGAACGCTCTGCAGGCGGCGATGCTGGCGCTATCTGCGATCAACACCCTGCGTGAAACTTTTGAGGCTGAGAACCAGACCCGCGTGCACGGAATCATTACAAACGGCGGAGTAGCGACCAACGCCGTACCGGCTGAGGTCGTGTACGAAGGCCGTGTACGTGGCAGGACGATGGAGGCGGTGGACAAGGTTTCCGCCCGCGTCGTGGACTGTTACCGCGCCGGTGCGCTTGCTATGGGCGCTGAACTTGAGATGGTGTCCATACCCGGATACCTGCCCCTGGATAACAACAAGGGTATGGCGCGGGTCTTTTCGGAGAACGTGGCCACGGAGTTTGGCGAAGACAGCATCATGACGCAGGGAGACCGCGTAAATGCTGGCGGCTCGACAGATATGGGCGACCTGTCCCAGGTGATGCCGTCTTTGCACCCATATGTGGCGGCCGCGGACGGAACTGGTCACGGAATCGACTACATCATCGCTGACTATCGGCGAGCTGTTGTGGATTCAGCGATTTCTATGGCGTTGACGGTGGTAGATCTGCTGTCAGATGGCGCTGCCGAGGCGCGAGGAATCATAGATTCCCACACGCCGTCGCTAACCCGAAAAGGCTACGTGGAGAGCCAGTTCGATAGGCTTCAGAGGATCAACTACAAGGGCGAATAGCCCGGCCTTGGAAACTATGGCCTGCGGACCGGCGTTGAGCCACTACTTACGTTTAGGTGATCTGCTCGTCTAACTTACGCGGGCTTTTGCAAGACGGGCTATTCCCTGCTGGGACCCTTCCGGGGGGCTTGTCGATCTACAGTCATCCGTGGTTGTGCACTGCCTGACTATATTCGGGTCTGACTAGGCGGTTATTTCCTGCGGGCCGGAGTGGCGCCGTTACCAGCGATCGAAGTGCATGACCGCATCCACAGGTCCGCGCCGGGTCGGGCCGTAGCCTTTGCCTTCTTCCGGGAATCCAAACGGTAGTAGTGCCGCGGTCTGGACGTTTTCCGGGAGGTCCAGTATATCTGCGACCTCTTTCTCGAACCGGGTGTGGAAGGTCGTCAAGACACTGGCCAACCCTAATCCACGCGCCGCAAGCAGCATGTTCTGTACCGCCGGGAATACGGATGCTCCGCGTCCCATCGTTTCCGGTGCACCGTTGTGTCGCACACAGATGATGATCCAGAGTGGCGCTTCGGCGATGTGACTGGCGAGGTGCTCGGCAGAGCTGTAGGACCTGGCACCGAGGGGCCCCGGATCCCGTGACTTGCCGTAGCTGTCATCCCAGGCCTGTTTGTAGAACTTTGCGATCTGGTCTTTGACGCCCTGGTCCTGGATGATCACGAACTCCCAGGGCTGGTTATTCCCACCGCTGGGTGCTTTTGAGGCAGCCAGGAGGATCCGGTCAAGCATCTCAGACGGGATGGGATCCGGCTTGATGTAGCGGAGCGCCCGCTGGGTGTCGATGGCATCAAACAGGCCAATTTGGCTTGGTATTTCTGGCGGCATTTTCGGCTCCGTATCTATATCGGGCGAATTGGTAACTGCCCGACTATAACGATCTATAGGTTGAATATCCTCGGAGGCTCGCGCTCCGATTCGTTGTCGATCACGGCAATAACTTCACGAACCGCGTCGTCCAATTTGTCGTCGTGATTCACAACGCTGAAGTCGAACCATTCCGAGTCGTTAATCTCGTCGATAGCCCTGGATCTGCGTTTGGTGATTGCCTCAAGGGCGTCCACTCCACGATCTTCGAGACGCTCCTGAAGGCTCTGGAGGGTCGGCGGCTTAATGAAAATTAGGAGTGCGTCTTTTAGGAGTTGCCGGATTCGAGCTGCGCCCTGGACATCCACGCGGATCATCACATGCTTGTCAGCCGCCAGCGCGTCACGCACCTGCTGTTTGGGTACGCCGTACATATTCCCGTACACCTCGGCGTGCTCCAGAAGCTCATCGGTGTCGATCAACTCTTGAAACCGGAGGCGATCTACGAAGAAGTGGTTGACGCTGTCCACCTCACCGGGGCGCGGCGCCCGTGTGGTGGCGGTGATGACGAAGTGGTACGGATATTTCTGCTCCGCCATCCGCTCAAGGATGGCATCTTTGCCGACACCAGAGGGCCCGGAAAGGACGACGACCATCGGCCGCCTTTTGCCGAATAACTTGGTTGGATCGGCTGGTTCAGTCACGCGATGATCCCGGACAGAGTGTCCAGGTCTCGCCAGAATGTGGGGTATGAGATGTCTACGGATTCGGCTCTTTCGATACCGATCGTTCCCTCACTAACAACTCCGGCGATTGCGAGCGACATCGCTATCCGATGATCTTCAAAGCTGTCTGCAACAGCGCTCTGAATACGACCTCCACCGTGGATCGTGAAGCCGTCCTCGGCCTCCTCGTACTCCACTCCTGCCGCTTTGAGCCATGCCGTTGTTGCTGATATACGGTCGGACTCTTTGACCCTTAATTCCGTTGCCTCTGTGATGCGAGTTGTGCCCTCGGCCATCGCTGCGGCGACCGCCACGATCGGCACCTCGTCTATCATCAGAGGTATGACATCGCCGCCGATGTCGACGCCCTTCAGATGGGAAGACCGTACTCGTAGATCAGCGACCGGTTCGCCAGCGACGGTCCGTCTGTTCTGGAACTCTATCTCAACCCCCATGCCCTGAAGTACGTCGAAAATACCGGTCCGTGTCGGGTTGATGCCGACGTTGGACAGGGTGACATCTGCGTCCGGGTGGGCGGCGGCTGCGACGATCCAGAAGGCAGCGGACGACACGTCTCCCGGGACCTCCACATCGGCTGCCGTGAGTTCGGACTCTCGGGTCGTGACGCTCAGACCGTTGACCTCGATATCCGCACCCATACCGGAAAGCATTCGTTCGGTGTGGTCCCGGGTAACGTCTGGTTGTTTGATAACTGTGCTTCCGATCGCACGAAGTCCGGCGAGAAGTAGACACGATTTGAGCTGAGCGCTCGCCACGGGCATGTCGTACTCAATGCCGTGAAGCGATCCGCCGTGAAAAACGATCGGTGCAAGCTGTCCATCATCTCGAGCCGAAATCTCTGCGCCCATAGTCCGAAGAGGGTTAATCACACGTCCCATGGGTCGGGATCGGAGTGAATCATCGCCAGTGATCACGGTCATGATCGGGCGTCCCGCCAGAAGTCCGGACATAAGGCGTGTTGTGGTTCCGCTGTTGCCCGCGTCCAAAATCTCTTTTGGCTCGACGAGCCCGTGCATGCCGACGCCGGTGATTATGACCGTATCGCCACGTCCGGACGGGCCGGGAGTACGATCAATCTCGACCCCCATCTCCCTGAAGATCCCGATCGTAGACGTGCAGTCAGCTCCACCCGATAAATTGGTGACGGTCGCCGACCCGTTTGCGAGGGCGTTGAACATCACCGCTCGGTGGGAGATCGATTTGTCGCCGGGTATCTCTATGGAGCCGCGAAGACGCTCTGGCCTTGAAACCTCTCGTACCATCGCTCCAGATTAACCGCTTAACCAGGACAAGATCACACCTTACCGGTCCATTTAATTCAGTTTCGGCCGTCTTCTTTGTGTCCTCGTCGGCCTCGAATGCGTCCCATCACGGCACCGCCAAGCAGCATCCCGCCCATCGAACCGACCATGGTTTCGGCGTTCTCTTCCGGCATCTCTGTCTCAGGGCTAACGCCGGCGGTCCAGCGCAAACGTTCCTCGTATGCCTGCGTCAGAAGCGGCTTCAAACGGGACTCCTCGGCATCGTCATCGATGGTCGAGAGTGCGTCTCGTAGCTCACCAAGTTCCGCCATGTAGGTGTCCAACCAGTAGAGCATCATTTCCGGATTCGTCTTACAAATACCGTGGGTCGTCTCCGGGTCCATTCCGGCGAGACGGGAAAGATCATCGAACTCTTCAGATGCGAACTTGCTAATCTCCGCCCACGCAGGGCTTTTGGCCGCAGCGAGTACAAGCGCAGAAGACATAAGTAGGGGACCGTTTGAGACGGCTGCGATGTAGCTGTCATGCTCCGAAACGTCTACGAACCTGGGAGTGGCGCCAATTAACTCCACGAACTCGACAACGGTCTGGACGCATTTTTCTGGAGCGCGTATCGCCGGCATCAACGGGTACGACGCTCCCGAAAACATGTCCGGGTGAGCGGCGTCCTGCCCTGTCTTTCCACCGCCGGCCAACGGGTGACCTCCAACAAATCCCACGGAATCGGGCAACTTTTCGGCCGCCCACTCCAATACTCGGGCCTTCGTACTCGCCGTGTCGGTGACGGCTGTGCCTGGTTTAAGCCAGGTGGCCATGTTGTCCATCAGAGTCGGGATCTCGAGCACCGGAACCGCCATCACCACAAGG
>CAUZRH010000153.1:0-4842 GCA_963582115.1 Dehalococcoidia bacterium | reverse complement strand
ACGAATGACGGCGACCATCGCTAACCAAAAAAACATATCTCCGCCCCACCGTCGCGGCCGCATTGCGTTGTAGAAGGCTCTCATTACCGTTCCTTTATTTGACACATGCGATACTCCTATATGCTCGATCAGATTGAGCGCCCCGAGACCACCAGCGAACGCATCCTTAGGATTTCGACCGAACGCGACTACTTATCCAAGGTCATGACGCTCTCCGCGACCCTGCTCGGACTTTCAAGTCTTTTCTTCCTGGCTGAAAGATCTTTCATCAACCCGAACTACCTAAAGTTCGCCGTCATCCTTATCACGTCGCTCACGTCGGGACGCAACCTGCATCACTTAGGCGTACTCTGTGGTCGGATTACTCTGCCGCCAACGTACTGCCACCATACATAAGGAACGCTAAATGCCGGTAAATCGTTTCGATGTGAAGTTCACCCGCCCTCTTGCCAATGGAAAGTCGTGGGGCGACGTTGGGCCATATGAAGAACTGCGCGGCAGCCTGCACTTCTCGATCGATCCCGAACACTCAGCAAACGCACGCATCACGGACGTGGAGCTTGCGCCCCGCAACGCAAATGGGCGCGTCGAGTTCTCGGCAGACGTTTCGATCCTACTGCCGGTGGATCGCAGCAAGGCGAGCGGTCGGATGATGCTGGACGTGGTGAACCGAGGAAATCGGGTCGCGCTCCCCAATTTCAACCGTGCGACCCGGCCCAATATCGACGCCGACACGCCCATCGACATCGAGGTCGATGCCGGTGATGGCTACCTCATGCGCCACGGCTACGTCGTCATCGCGTGCGGCTGGCAGAAGGACGCGCCGGACTACCCGGCCCTGATCACGCTGGATAGCCCGGACGGTGTGGACCCGAACGCTAATCCGATCTCAGGACGCATCTACTCGCAGCTCCAGTCGCCGACCGATACCCACAACTTCCTGCTCTCCGACAAAGGCCATCGCGCATACCCCGCAGCCGATATGTACGAGCCGAGCGCATCGATGTCGGTGCGTGACGAGCCAGACGGCGAACCGACGCCGGTCGCACGAGATTCGTGGCGCTTCGGACGAATCGACGACGACGGTAAATACGTCGACGACCCCGACTACATCTGCTCTGAGACCATGTTCGAGAAGGGCCGTCTCTACCAGGTCATCTACAACACGGTTGGAGCACGGGTGCTGGGCCTCAGCTTCGCAGCGCTCAGGGACGCCACATCCTGGATCAAGCACGGCACACCAGAACTGGCGTCGCCCGTCCCCGGGATCAAGCACGCTTACGGGTACGGTCGTTCGCAAACCGGTCGCTACCTGCGCACATACCTATACAACGATCTGAACCTGGACGAGGACGGTCGTGAGGCGCTGGACGGCGTAATCGCAAACGTCGCAGGCGGCATGCGGGGCGAGTTCAACCAGCGATTTGGGCAGAACTCCAAAGACCGCAATAACATGCTTACCCAGCTTTTCCCGTTCGCCAGTGTGCAGACCACCGACCCCGAGAACGAAGAGATCGGTTCGATGCACGCGCGTCTTGATGAGCGCGGCAGTAACACCAAAGTCTTCTATACAAACACTTCTGCCGAGTACCACCGCGGTGACGCATCGTTGCTACACACCGACCCGGACGGCAGGTGGGATGTAGACCCGGGCTCAAATACCCGGGTTTATCACTTCACCGGCACCGAGCACGGGCTGGGTATGTGGCCGCCGACCAATGTCGCAGCGGCGGGTGAAGAGGGGCAGGATCGCTCCCAGAATCTGCGTAACATCATCGACTACACGCCGCTGTTGCGGGCCTGTCTCGCAAACATGGATGCGTGGGTGGTGGACGGTGTCGAGCCACCGGCAAGTCGTCATCCACGGTTGGACGACGGCACGGCGGTTCCGACGGCACAGCCGGCCAGGGTGTTCGACAAGATCCCCGGCGCAAATTACCCGGGACGTCACGCCGATCCGAAGCGACGTGACTTCGGGCTGATGGAGTCACGCGAGCAGGTGACCACCTTCCCGCCGCAAGTAGGCAAGGTGTTTGGCTCACTGGTGTCCGCCGTTAACCCCGACGGCAACGAGGTCGCAGGGGTGATGCTTCCGGAGATCGCCGTTCCGATTGCCGCAACGACCGGCTGGACGCTTCGGCATCCTGAGGTCGGTGGCGAAACCCAGTTACTGGTTTTCGCAGGCGGCACGGTGCCGTTTGCAGCTACGAGCGAACAACGACGAAAGAACGGCGATCCACGACCGTCTATCGAAGAGCGTTACGCGTCAAAGGACGCTTATCTCGATCAGGTGCGGGCCGCGGGCGTGGCCCTTGTGGCAGAACGTCATCTTCTGGAAGAGGACATCGAAGTATCGGTGTCGCAGGCTGCAAAGTTCTGGGACTGGTTCACTAAATAACGCCCGTTGAATCGGGTGAATGGGAGGGAATTGGCATGTGGACGACGACCACACGTACGATGATTTTTTTACCGTGTTACGCACCTACACAGAACGATTCAAGTTCAGCGCAGCGACAACTGCCAACTTCATCGCAGTCGCTGAGGAAATCAGCCAGCAGGATCTGACCGAGTTCTTCGACAATTGGGTATATTCTGAAGCCGCTCCGACCCCGTGATGACATAGATCGCCAGTTCAGACCCCGGAGAGGCCAGCATCAGCACGACAAAGCTTGATTCAGCAGACGTCCTCATCGTCGGCGGCGGAATCATCGTCTGCCTCACATGGTCCGAAAACGCCTGAGCGACACAGTAGTGGGCGCATCGAGCGATTTCGTAGGGTTCGACCGGACAATCACCTCATCCGCTCGAGACGAACTTCTCATCAGCGCCGCCCTAATGTCACGCCGAGTAGAGACGGCCCGAATCTCCGGTCAAACGGCATGTTTACGGCCTGTGTCAGACGATGTTCGACCTTACGTAGGGCCTATACCGGGTTGGGATCGGGTATACATGGCTTCCGGACATGGGGGGCATGGAATCCACTACGGCCCGGTTACCGCCGTCGCCATCGCTGGCATGATCGCCAACGGTGCATCGAAATACGACATCACGGGACTGGGCCCGGCGCGGGCAAGTACGACGACCGCATAATCACGAGATACGGACTACGGCTCGCCTAAAATCTCTTGGACAAACCTGTGAGTGTTAACTAATTGGTGAACGCCCAACCTGCGGACGTCGTCATTATTGGCGGCGGAATCATCGGCTGCCTCACCGCTTACTACCTGACGCGACACGGCCTGAAGCCTGTCGTGATCGAGGCCGACGGCATCGCTAGCGGCGCGTCCGGAACATCGGCCGGTTGGCTCACGCCGTACTCGCACGTGAACGACGCGGCCATGATCGCCCTCTCCCCCGCCACTTTGAATCTGCATGCCGAACTTGCGGAGACCCTTCCGGCTCTCACCGGAATCGACCACGGATATCGGCCCGGCCCCTACCTCCGATGCGCTATCTCCGAGGCCGGAATCTCAGAACTTAAAGAATTCCAATCGCAGCGCGCCTCCGAGGGTGTTTCGATGGAGTGGCTTTCGGGAGAGGACGCCAGCGCAATGAGCCCGTGGATAACGGCGGGCGTGGTCGCCGGACTGCGTAGCGACAACGAACCGACGGTCGACTCGTACCGGCTTACCATCTCGGCGCTTCAGGCCGCAGAGATGGGCGGCGCGTCCATGTTGACCGGGAAGGTGATCGGACTGTCGTCATCGTCCGAAGGCGTGGCGTCCGGCGTACGGCTTGAAGACGGCTCAGAGGTCCACGGCGGGGCGGTCGTCATAGCGATGGGGCCGTGGTCCGGCGAGGTCGCGTCATGGCTGAGTCACCCGGTCCCGGTCCGACCCCAGCGCGGCGAGATTGTATACCTCGCACCGCCCGGGGATGACGAAGGACCAGAACTTGAGATCGGGGTGAACATCGTCGAGCACGGCGGATCGCTCATCCGGAAGAGGCTTGGCGACACCATCGTCGCTGCATCAAAAGAGTTCGTCGGGTTCGACAGATCGATCACCATCACCGCCCGCGACGAACTGCTAATCAACGCAGCACAGTTATCTAACCGAATAGAGACGGCCCATATATCGGGTCAGACGGCATGTTTACGCCCAGTTTCTGAGGATGGACGGGCTTACCTGGGAGCGGTTCCAGGATGGGAAGGCGTATTCCTGGCGACCGGCCATTCCGGGGAGGGAATTCACTATGGGCCGGTCACGGGCGCAGCTCTTGCAGGATTGATCGCTACCGGTACATCCGAGTTTGATATCGCGCCACTCAGCCCGGCACGTGCAAGTTCTACGACCGTATAATCCCGACTCCTAACCCCGTAAATCTGTGACCCTTCGACCGGTGCCATCCGCCCGGTCGCACACTCGTAACAACGCAACCCGGCACACCCAACCCAAAAGGACCACGCATGGCTAACCACCCGCCGACGCCCGCTCCCGCACTTACCCAGGATCTGATCGACGGCCTGATGGCCATCAACTCCACCGCCGTCCTGGACACGCTGGCCAAAAACGGCTTCGCCCCTCACTACATGTACATGCCCAACATCAAGAACCTCACCCCGGGACGGCGTCTTGTTGGTCGTGCGGTTACGGTCCGGTTCGTGCCGTTCCGCGCCGATGTCGAGGCCAAGAAGCCTGGTGGCGAAGAGTCGCCGGAGTACGCCGCTTTTGAAGAAGCCGGACCGGGCGACATAATCGTGATGGAGTCGATGCGCGACAAGCGTATGTCGATCGGCGGGGACGTTAAGTTCCTGCGGCTGAAGCAGCGCGGGGTCGCCGGGCTGATCTGCGACGGCGGCGTCCGGGATATGCACGTGGTCAAGGACTACGGGCCGGCCTT
>CAUZRH010000152.1:0-4902 GCA_963582115.1 Dehalococcoidia bacterium | reverse complement strand
TTGTTGTTGTAACTGTCATCGCTGGTGATTCTTAAACTTCTGGCTCTTCAAGCTCAAGCTCATCCAACATTTGTTCTAGCTCATAAATCTGGAATCGGTCCGGCTTCACCGCAGGGTGTCGGGCATGGGCACACTTGAAGATTCCTCGTCGCATCAGGATCTCTTTGTAGATCCAGTTATCTAGCCCTTGAGGTTGTTTCAGCGTACGAATTAGAGCGCCGTAGCGCCTGAACTCAGCCTCCGCAGCTTCTTCATCGCCGTCCTGCCACTGTTCCCATACGTTGACGAACACCTCAGGGATCACGGAGCCGGGCATGGTGCCGACGGAACCGCGACGCAGCTCTTCAAACATAAAAGTACCCCCGGCACCACCGAACAGGATGAGGTCGCCCGCCAGATCGGTTGCGGCGTCTCGGAGAGCCGCCGTCTCAGCCATACGCGGCACCGTCGGCGCTGTTTCGACTTTGATGTAGCAGAGATTCTCATGTCGGCGTGCGATCTCGATCGCCATGCCCGGAGGTACCTGCGCCGTCGACTGGTCTTGCAGGAAAATCGGGATGGTTACAGATGCGCCCACGCGGGAGAAGAACTCGATCACCTCATTGCCAGGCATCGGGATGAAGCTGGGAGGCCGGATCATCAGCGCGTTCGCGCCAAGCTCCTCCGCGCGCTGTGAGTAGTAGATCGCTACATCGGTGCCCATCGCACCGGTATTCATCACGACCGGTACTCGTCCGTCCACCTGCTTTACGACGGAGGTCAAAACCTCGTCACGTTCTGGGTCTGTCAGCTTGTAAATCTCGCTGGCGACGGCAATTCCAACCCCGTTCACGCCAACGTTGATCATCCACTCAACTTCACGTTCAAGGTCCTCGAAGTCGATCTGGCCCTTCTCGTCGAAGGGCGTAGCGAGGATCGGAATGATCCCTTTCATGGTTCTATCAACCAAAGTTGCGCTCCTCGTAATTGATGAATGATCTGTAGATAGGAAAGATCGTCTATTTGCCGATCAGGTCAAGCTCTTCCAATATGGCGTCGAGCTCTTTAAATGACTGATCGTCCGGCTTTGGCGCGGGCTGTCTTGGTTGCGAGGTCGCCTGGAAGACCCCGCGTCGGACCAGGATGTGGTCATTGATCCACATCGCACAACCCATGCCTTGAGCAATCGTACGGTTCAGTGCGGCGTAACGGCGGTACTGAATTTCGGCGTCGATTTCGTTCCCGGACTGGAAGTCATCCCAAACACGTGCGTACACGTCTGGAATTACTGACCACGGCATTGAGCCTTGTGAACCGCGTCGTGCTTCTTCAAGAAGGAACTGGCCTCCAGATCCGCCGAATGGGATCAGGCCAGTAGCGCCCGTGCGAGCCACTAGATCGGCAAAGCGTGGGACCGATGGTGCGACCTCGACCTTGATGTAGCAGAGATTCTCGTGAGCCTTCGCCAGTTGAACGGCAAGAGGCGGTGGAACTGAGGCACCGGTCACGTCCTGCATGAAGATCGGGATGTCGATCGCTTCTGCGATGGCCACGTAGTAGGCCGTTACGTCGGCGTTAGGTAGCTGGGCAAATGAAGGAGGCTTGATCATCAGCGCATTGGCACCAAGATCTTCCGCAGATTTGGCGTAGTCCACCGAAACACGGGTTCCTTCATGACCGGTGTTCATCACCACTTTGAGGCGTCCGTTGGCGGCCTCAACCGCCGTCTTGAGGACCAGGTCTCGTTCCCTGTCAGACAGCTTGTAAACCTCGCTACCGAGGGCGATAGCGACTCCGGAAAGCCCGTGTCCGGCTATCCAGTCAACCTCTCGTTGGAGGTCTTCTATGACGATGTTGCCGTCCGGATCGAATGGCATGGCCAGGACCGGGAAGATGCCACGCATGCTGCGGTCAACCATCAGGACTCCTCAATTTACGATGCACGGTTGCCGTCAGACGCCGAAGCCAACGGGGTTCGCAAGAACTTATTTTCTAAGAAACGAGTTGAGGAACGATGTTTAACAGAATTCCGGCGACTGTGGCAGTGCCGATGACCCCCGCAATGTTGGGTCCCATGGCGTGCATAAGAATGAAGTTGTCCGGATCTTCCTTACTGGCCATGTCCTGAACCACGCGCGCCGCCATAGGCACAGCGGAGACTCCTGCCGCGCCGATCATAGGGTTGATCGGGTTTTTACGGTTGAACAGGTTCATTGTTTTGGCGAGTAACAGGCCGGAAATTGTCGCCACTATGAACGCAAATAACCCGAGCAGGAAAATACCGATAGTCTCGGCCGTGAGGAACACCCGGCCCGGCATCATCGAACCGACCGTCAAGCCAAGCAGAATGATGACGATGTTCATGAGCTCGTTCTGCGCAGTGTTGGCAAGACGTGGAACGACGCCGGATTCACGGATCAAGTTTCCAAACATCATGATGCCGACGAGCGGAATGGCCTGCGGCACAAGCACACCGATAACGATGGTTGTCAGGATCGGGAACATGATCTTGACGCGTCGCGAGATCGGCTTGTCCGGGTAGGGCATTCGGATTAGCCGCTCTTTTCGGGTCGTCAGGAGCTTGATGATCGGCGGCTGAATGATCGGGACCAGTGCCATGTAGGAGTAGGCGGCCACAGTGGTGGCGCCGACGATGTCGGAGACGGGGACACCGTTATCCAGCCCGAACTGGCGCATCTTGTTGGAGATAAAGATCGTGGTGGGGCCGTCCGCTCCGCCGATGATGCCGATAGATGCCGCTTCAAGCAGCCCGAAGTCGAACACACCGGTAAAGGACAGGAGCAGGGCTCCCAGCAACGCCACAAATACGCCGAACTGTGCCCCCGCGCCGAGCAGTAGTGAGCGGGGGTTTGCGAGCACCGGTTCGAAGTCGGTCGCTGCCCCGAGTCCCATGAAAATGAGAAGGGGCATCAGATCGTTGTTGAGGGCGTTTTCCTGGAAGAATCGTAGTAGTCCTTCCTCGCCGCCTGCTCCGGCCTCCCGGGTCAGCGCTTCCAGTGGCATGTTGGCGAACAGGATGCCGGCAGCGATAGGGAGAAGCAGCAGGGGTTCTTTTTTCTGGGCTATGCCCCAGTAAAAGAGGAACCCGGCGATGCCCCACATGATGACAATGCGCGGGTCGTCGCCTATTGCGGTGAAACCTTCCCAGAGGGATTCAAATTCCATTGATACTGGCTACTCGAACTCGACCAGGATCTGGCCGTGTGCGACTGAGTCTCCGCCCGATACGTGGACTGCTGAGATTGTGCCGTCCTTACTGGCACCGATCTGTTGTTCCATTTTCATGGCCTCAATGACACATATCAGGTCACCGCGTCTGACGGCGTCGCCGACCGAAACATTTACGGACAACACTCGACCGGGCATCACAGCGGTCATGGCGTTTGGATTCGCGCCACCAGGTGCCGGGACTGCCGGGCCTGATGAAGCCGACGCAGATGTCGGGGCCGCTGCGGGGCGCGGTGCCGCACGAACGGGTGCAGGAGCCTGGGCGATTGCCTGACCGTGTGCCGGTTTTCCGGGAACTTCGACGTCGTAGTCGACCCCGTCCACATTCACACGAACGGGCGAAGCGGCGACATCGCCTACTTCGACATCATGTGTCTTGCCGTCTACGGCGATCTGGTATCGCCTTGGGCTCATCGCGACGGCCTCCCGCGTTGATTCATAAGGTGACGACGACCCGCCGTTGCCCACGCGTCAGCGGATGTGCCAGCGGGTGGGCTGTTGAGGATCTGTGTGGCCTGGGCGTCGTTCTCCGCAAGCGCTAACGCTGCGGCGATAGCGGCGACGATCTCCCCGCCGGGAACTGCATCGATTGACGTCGACTCGCTTACGGCGGTTACAGACCCTGCCGTGGGAGCATTAAGAACCGCCGCTGCGGCCTGGCGGCTATCCATGATTCGGTCAAAAAGTCCAAGACCGTAGATAGCGAACATCAGCAGTACGAGGACGCCGACGGTGACACCCATGCCGATGCTGGTTACCAGTAAACCGTCCTCGAATAGTTCAGCGTTGAACGTCACGTGGCTCCCGGGTCGATTTCATCGGGTGAAAACTTTCGTGTCTCTGGTTCCGCGCAGTGACCGAATGCGGACTGATGGAAGGATGATGAATGTTAGCAGGGAGCAGGTACTTGCTCATAGTGATACGGAAGATCAGAACGATTCCCCAGGCACGACCTGAATGTTGTACTCGATCCCGTTTACTACTGCCGTCGAATGACCCTCAAGAGCATCGGCATCGACATTGACCTGATAGTTAGCACCGCCGATGCGTATGTCGTATTGCCAGCGCTCACCATCGGATCCAACCGACCGGGTATCCCCAGACCGGGCGTCCAAAGTATCGAAAATCATGTTCCGCAACGCGGCCATACGATCCCGCGCCAGTTCCGAAGCGTCTTCTACGGTGATCTGCTCAAAACGGAGACGTGCGCCGGGGGATGCCTGCGCTACCAGGGCTAGGTCGACGCTGGCGATGACGCCAATTTTGACGTAACCGCCCGTTGTCTGGCGATCAGCCAGCAGAATTATTGGTTGGCCATCGCCGGGGATCTGAATAGCTCCGGTGACAACTCCGTCTGACACGATGTCGTGTGCCGCGTCGGTTGCCGGAACTTCCGGACCTTCTAACCTGCAACCCATACGGTCACTCTTGTCGCTGACCGTGAAGGTTGAACCGTAGAAAATATTGATCGCATCTTGGTCAAACTTGTCATCCTGGGGTCCCGGAACGACGCGGGCAACGATCTCCCCACCGTATCGAGGGATCATATCTTCAGGAACGCGTCTTCCCGGGGTTACCGGATCGGTTAGAGGCCCGATTGGGATTTCGTCGTCCAGCGATAGGGCACGACCGTCTACGCCCCCCAAATGTGCGCCGACGTGTGTGGATCGAGAA
>CAUZRH010000151.1:0-4937 GCA_963582115.1 Dehalococcoidia bacterium | reverse complement strand
CCGCGATGGCCTCGGTGTGTTCCTGTGTTGCGCCGTAGATCATGCCTCGTACAAGGCCGAAGAACGGGGTGTACTACTTCAGGTGGTGCTCGGTGGCGAACTCTTCCGCCTCATTGACCAGCGCCTTAGCTTGATCCGGGTCTCCGCCGATCAGCTTGACCAGTGCCGTGCCCAGCAAAAGCTGCGGTAGTGCCAACAATCGTGGTGCGGAAGAAGTATTCAGGCCGGTCTCAAACAACTCGGTCGCCTGTGGCAGATTGCCCATCATCAGCGAGCAGAACCCTACCTCGCCTATAACGCGGGGGTCGTCCAAAAGGACGCGTTAGGGAATCCCCAACCTAACGGGGGGACGGGTAGAGTCTCACGGTCTGGAATCTCTCTCCCCAAACCCCGCCAACTCCCCATAACAACTCAAAAGCTTAGAACGGTTTGACGTTCGGGCGGTTAAAGGCCTCAATTTATGCAATGGGATCCCACTCAATACCTGAAGTTTGCCGACCATCGCCTGCGACCGGCCATAGACCTTCTCAATCGGGTTGACCTCGAATCACCGAAGGTTGCGTACGATCTGGGGGCAGGTACCGGCAACGTGACCGAACTCCTTGCCCAACGCTGGCCGGACGCGCGTGTCATCGGCGTGGACAACTCTCCTGAGATGCTTGAACGTGCTGAGCGGGTTGAAAACCTGGAGTGGCAGCAGGGAGATATCGGGACATGGAGGCCGGATCAACCGGCAGATTTGATCTTCTCGAATGCGGCGTTGCACTGGGTGACCGGGCACACCGATCTATTCAGCGGCCTAATGTCCGCTCTGGCGCCCGGCGGGCTACTTGCCGTTCAGATGCCACGCAACTTCGGGGCGCTCTCACATACGTCTATTTCCGAAGCGGCCTTGGGCGGCCCGTGGAAATCTACACTGGAGCCATTACTCCGACCGGCGCCGGTTGAGCCGCCACCGTTCTACGTACGGATACTGTCGCCAATGGTGAGTTCGTTGGACGTGTGGGAGACGGAATACACGCAGGTCCTTAGCGGAGACAACCCGGTGAAGGAGTGGACCAAGGGCACCTGGCTTCGGCCGCTACTGGACGCGCTGGACGAACCAGAGCGCAGTGACTTCGAGTCGACGTATGCGGGGCTAGTGGAAAATCGCTACCCGAAGGAAGCTGACGGCACGACACTTTTCCCGTTCAAACGCATGTTCATAGTCGCCCAGAAAAAGTAGCCGGTCACAGAAACCGGAACAGATGGCCCGGCGATCCAACACTTACAACCAGCTGGTCACGGCCGAACTTTCACGACGGTTTGACGTTGGAACCTTGGATGGATATCCGATGTACAGGCAACCGGAAATACGCGCCGGTTCGGTCAGGCCAAGGACGTTGGATAGTTCAGGCGGCTTGCAGACCTTGCCGGTCGACCAGCCAACGCCGAGGCCCCGCGCATGAGCGGCAAGTGTGAGGTTCTGTACTGCACACGCTACCGCTGCGTAGTTCTCATCAGATATATCGTCCGAGTCGGCGGTTAACGAGTATACGTAGACAAGCGCTGGTGAATCCAGCAGTTCCTGACGTGCTGAATCGGCGCTCGCCAGCTTTCGCTCAGGGTTGGGGTTGGGAGTGTTCTCCAGGGTCCACTCGTGGACCAACTCGCCAATCCGTTTGCGGCCTTCCCCATCTTTTTTCAGTACAAAAAATCGCCACGGTTCGGTCATTCGGTGGTTAGGGGCCCAGATAGCGGCGTCAATCAACTCCCGTACGGTGGTGTCGTCGACCGGGGCAGGCGAAAAGTCCCGGACAGTTCTACGTGACTTGATTAGTTGATCAAGGGCGTCGATAGTCGCCGAGTCGTTGTTCGTCAAAAAGTCCTCCCTGTTTCGTACCTGCCTCGATCCGTCGCGGGGCAAGGGATACGCGGTCGCATGGTATCGCGACCGGCCATGTCTAGGAGCATCCGGTGGTCCGGCTCAGAAGCCGGAAGACGCGAAATGGCCGCCGGCAAGGGGTGGTGAGGCAGGTAGGTTTCTCGTCAGGAGAGATAGTCACTTGCGGACCGATCTCTCTTCAGATGCCTCCCGTTAAACCGTGTGTCGGTTAACGGAGGTCCATGATCGTGCTAAGTGCGGCCGGGAGTGTTCGCTCGATGTTGAGCGTTGCACCAGACTCTGGCTTCACTTCGATCGTGAACTTGTCGTTCTCGTCCGGGATAGTCGTAGCGCTGGTAAGACCCACCAGTACTGCTGATCTTGATCCCGTTGTTGTCCGTGGCGTTCGTGACTGTGTTGTCACGGTTAAACAGCCATACCGTTATCTCGGCCTTTTCGCCGGGATCGAGGATGTTGTCGCTGTTGTGATAGCCAGGGAAGGCTACCGTCCACGGGACGTCGTTTACGTACTGGTCCGTGGACGTGTAGCTAATGACCGTCCCGTACAGTGCACCGGCCGAAACGTCTGGGTCGTCGGCTGCATCGTTGGCGGTGTATGGCGGGGTCAAGTTGATGCCCTCACCCTGGACTGCGCTGGAAACGATGAACACGACTTTGGAGATCGTGTCGAAGGCTGGTGTCGCGCCAACCCTGACCTCGTAGGCGACGACGCTACCGCGCTGCTCGAGAGAGCTGCGGACTTCGTCGAGTCCTGCGAAGACGGTATCTTTGCTTCTCTCGGAGGCGAAGATACCTGTAGAGAGGACCGTGAACGCAAACACCGAGGCAACCACGACGAATGCGATCAGGATGTCGCTGTTTCGAGACCCGTGATTCTCCGCTGCGCCTCTTTACGGCCGGAGAGTAGTTTGAACATTACGTTTAGTCGACCTTTAGGACTAACGGTCGGTTACCGACCTCAACTAATCCGGGGAGGAATGACACCCCGTGACTCAGTCCGGATACCGCGTCAAGCAGTGATTTCAAGCATCACAACTATTTATCTGGATCACGACCAAGTGCACACCAAAGGGCGTTGTGCCGCGCCACGCGTGGCAGGCACGCACATCGGATTGAGGGTTTGTCCAGTTCGACTCGTGGACCCAGTATGACTACGCTCCGGTCTGTGTATGACCAGGCTGAGCTGTTCTGATATGAGGGGCATGCAGGAGAGCGTTGCTGAGCTTTGTAGAGCCCATATCTCACTGGTGAATTGGCCCAATTACAGACAAGTTGGGTGCGCCAATGGTCTGTAATGTCCTCTGAACTTCATCGTGATTACTCAAGCGACTTGAGAGATACACTCCCCAGAGTCATTAAAGGTATATCCAGATTTCCAACGCTCGTCACAGGTGAAACATGGAAATGAACAAGACCGGTTTGAATGACGCGGACGACCGTCGTGCCGCTCTGATGCAGCGCTCAGATACCGTTGTGTTTTCGGGTGATGGAGAACCCCAGACGCCGAGTTCTTTGATAGATCGTCTTCAAAGTTTGCTATCGGATGGCAAACTTCAGACCGACTACTACTCGCTGGGCGGCAGTGTGGAAGCACTGGAACGCCGAGTCGCAGAGGAGCTAGGGAAGGAAGCGGCCATCTGGATGCCTACTGGAACCCTGGCAAACCATCTGGCGCTCAGGCGTCATAGTGGGGGTAAATCGAGAGTAGTCCTCCAAGAACAGAGTCATGTCTACCATGATGAAGGTGACGCTCTCGCTCGGTTGAGCAGCCTCAGCGCTATCGCCCTCGCACCAGGGAGGCCTTATTTCACAGTAGAAGAACTCCAATTAGCACTGAAACAGTCGATCGATGGCCGCGTATTGAACCCCGTCGGCGTCGTTTCGATCGAAAGCCCTGTAAGGCGTCAGGCGGGACAGGTCGTCCCCTGGGATGAAATGCGGGCGATCACTGATTTGTGCCGGGAGGAAGGGGTGCCCGTACACCTTGATGGGGCGAGGCTCTACATGATGTCGGCGGCGACGGGAGTCGGGATTAAAGACTACGCGGACCTGTTCGACAGCGTTTACTTATCCATGTACAAGTATTTTGGATCGCCGTTCGGTGCGGTTCTTGCCGGAAGACGGGAGTTCATAGATGGCATGTTCCATGAACGTCGCATGTTCGGCAGCGGTATGTCCTCGGCTTATCTGATCGCAGGACTCGCCCTGGACGGGATAGATGGGTTTGAAGAGAGATACCAAGAGGCGTTTGAAAAAGCAAAGTCACTATTTGCGGAGATCAACAGCCTCCACGGCGTCGAGATTCGCCAATTTGAGCACGGTTCGAATATTTTTGAACTTCGGATCAATCCTGAGACCGATGTCGAACACTTTGTTGGGAAACTCATGGACGATGGGATCGTGCTCACATGGCCAAATAGCAACTGGCCGAAGCCGCTCTTGCATGTGAACACTACGTTGCTACGCCGTTCAAACGCTGAAATCACAGCGGCGTTTTCGGGCGCCATAACGAGCCTGTGACATAGCGGGGCGTCTGTCTATCGCTACAGCAGTCCGATCGTACGTTCGCCGATCATCGTCTCCGGCGACACTACGCCGGAGACGATGATCACATTGTGTTGACGAGGGGCGGCTGTCCAAGCGTTAAAGGGTGAGTCTCCGCCAAATCAGCGTGTCAGGGGCTCCAGATATAGCACTGATCGGTGCTCCCGTTGCACGTTCTCGCCATGGCTGGATATCACATCAACTAGTTCGTGAGGTGTAGCAGATTTGTTTCGTAGAGACTATCGTGATGCCACGAATCATGACTATACCAATCATCAGTTGAAAATAATGGTGTTCCGTCCAAAAAGACATGCGAGGTTAAATGTTGACAGTACTCAACAGGCGTTTCATAGTAATTCGCGATTTGCCCAAATCACTCTGTTCGTTCACCCCATGATTCGGGCAGGAATTATCCCGAATCATGGGGTGAACGAACGCATTAGGTGAAGGATGTGTAATAGAAAATGAAGATGTCCAAAATGGCCCTGCTGCTCTTGATCGCACTGGC
>CAUZRH010000150.1:0-4965 GCA_963582115.1 Dehalococcoidia bacterium | reverse complement strand
CGGCTGATGATTTTGTAGCGACCCGGTTCACCCATGCGTTGCTGATATGCCCGGGCGATCTTGATCGAAGTCTCGTTCGCCTCGGAGCCTCCGCTCACGAAGAACGAGCGTGACAGGTCGCCCGGCGTGATCTCTGCGAGTTTCTGGGCTAACCGGGCAACGGGCTCGGTGGTGGTCGCCTGCGGAAAGTAGGCCAGCGACTTCATCTGTTCGTACGCGGCGTCTGCAACCTCGGTCCGACCGTAGCCGATGTTGACCGACATGTAGCCGCCGTTCACGTCCAGCCAGGTCTTACCGGTGTTGTCCGTGACGTGGACGCCCTTGCCACCGGTCATGACAACAGGCTCGCCGCGCTCGGCCATTTCAGACCAGCCCCTGTTGTGCATCCAGAGGTGTTTTACGGCGGAGCGGCGTAGTTCTTCTCGACTGTCGATACTGCTCATGTCAGGCCTCCCTATCGTCTTCAGGCGTTAAAAATTCAGCCCGAAGACTCTGATCGCGTTCTCGCTATTTATCGCTTCTCGCTGGTCGTCCGTCAGGTGCGGCAAGGCTGCGACCTGCTCAGCCGGGGCGTAGTCGCCCATCCCGAACGGGTAGTCACTGCCCAGCATCATACGTTCCGGGCCGACGGTATCGACCAGGTAGTTGAGAAGCGGAATGCTGTGCGTGATGGTATCGAAGTACAGCAATCGGAAGTACTCAGACGGCGGACGTGAGATCGGCGTCTCGACCAACCCCTGCCTCCATCCGTGCTCCCATCGCCCCTTCAGGTGCGGGCTCGTACCGCCACCGTGCGACAGGACGAACTTCAGGGTCGGCATCTCGGCAAGCACGCCACCAAAGATCAGGCTGGCGACGGCTACCGAGGTGTCGGTCGGATTACCGATCAGATTATTCAGGAAGTACGAGGTCAACCGATCGGCGCCCAACACATTGTTCGGGTGAATGAACGCTGGAACGTCCAGTTCTTCCATCTTTCGGTACAACGGGGCAAATCGCTCACCGTCCAGGTTCTCACCATTCACATGGGTAAGCATCTCCAGCCCACGGAAACCGAGTTCCTTTACGCAGCGCTCAAGCTCGGCAGCTGCCACTTCTGGCTCCTGCATGGGGATGCTTGCGAGGCCGCTGAATCGGTCGTTTCCGTCGATCGCTTCAGCGATAGCATCGTTAAGCCTGTGGCACTGGTCCGGGTCGGCGTTCTGGAGCCAGTTGGGGCCGGAGACGAGCTGTATGTCTACCCCTCGCTCATCCATCTTCTGCATCCGGAAATCCAGATTGGATGGATCGTCTTTCAAGTTGGCGGCCGGACCAAAGGGATTGCGGCCGGACCCCGACGGCATCAGGTCGGAACAGCTCTCGGGAAGGAAGTGGGCGTGTACGTCAATTCTCATGATCGGGAGATTGTACCCGGGCAATCAGGTATATACCTGTTCTTTTTCAGGAAGCCCACGCCTTTGCCTCGAATAAACTTCACAGCGTTTCTTCAATTCTGAGCCCACACGGGCGCAACAGGGGTTGGTCTCCTCACGCATCGCGCCCAGAACTGATCGTCATACATGTCACCCGGTAGATAGCTGTATTGCCCTCATTTCATGCGGAATTCACCCAGCGAACCCCGCTGTGCGCTCGATACATTCCGGACCGTAAAAGTCACCGGGTTACCCAAAACTGCGAACTGGGAACAGCCAGACGAGCGCGGCTTTGACCCAACGAAATAATCGTGATGATAAAACGGGTGAGAACGAGTGTTGAAGACATCCATACTCTTGATGCTCATGTGTCTTGCGACGGCATGCACGACCGTAGGCGATGACGCCACGCCTTCAACAAACGTTCAACCCCAACGAACGTCCCGGGCGACGCAGGCGTCGACAATAGTTTCTGGACCGTCGAGGGACGAATCTGTGAAACTCATCGTTGACCTGGCGTCAAACATTGGAGGGTCGTCGGTGCCGTCTGAGACTGGGTATCCCTTGCACCCAGACCACAGCTCGCGAACGATGGGCCGGAACGCGGTATTAAACAAGTCGAGGTGAGCGACTAGCCAATCAAATTGGCGGTGCCAATCGTTTTCGTCGCTAAAATCGCAGTTCTCTAGCCGAGTTTCGATCCGGGCGGTTCCCCGCAAATGCGAAGCCTGCCATTGCCCGTGCGTCTCTAGGTTGATGATCGATGACCGCAGCGTCCGCATCGAAGTGTTCCCCCGAGCCGTACTCGCCACCGTCACAGGATTACGGGTTCCGCTGTGATCTACACCCGTTAAACGGGCCGTCCACGTCCGGTCTCGATTCAGGTACGCGTAAATCCCCGCTAATGTCGTTTACCCTATCTCCGATCCGCCGACGTATACCAACAAGGGAGGCGCTCAGTGTCCTGGATCAGACAAGAACCCATCGACGATCACTACACGGACATGGTGAAACCGCTTTCCATAATGCCGAGAGCTATGGACGCAGTTTATGAGATGACTATGGCGATTTCGTTCGGCAGCTCAGCGCTCACCCGGGTGCAAGAAGAAGCGATTGCGACCTCCGTATCGCGGTCCAACAAGTGTCGTTACTGAACACTTGGCCACGGAGGGTTCCTCCGTCAGCATTCCCACGACTCTGAGCTAGCGAGTCGCGTCATACACGACTACAAAACCGCCGGATTAGACGCCGCCACGGAGGCGATGTGCGACTACGCGGTGAAGCTCACCAGGTTTCCTGAGACCGCCACCGAAGCCGATGTCGAGGGTCTTCGTGCTCATGGTTTGAGCGATGAACAGATAGTGTCCGTCGTCCTTATCACATGCCAGTACAATTTCTCAAACAGGGTCACCATGGGCCTCGGACTTGAGCCAAAGGCCGGGCGATCAACTTTTCTGCGCCGATGGCTTACCGGCCCGGCAAAAGACTACGAGTGGCTGAAGTATGAAGAAGATGAGGACGTCGAACCCTCATAGGGAACTTCAGGGGCTTGGGGGCGCTTACCGTCCCTAGTTAATACCCTATTAACGATCAGCCTACGACGATTCAAAGGGGTAAAAATGGATTTCGGATATTCAATGGAATCGCATGCCCGTGGCCTTAGCGCCATGGAGCATCACGACGGTTTCAGGGAGTTCTTCAACCAGGTCCAGATCTGCGAAGACGGTGGGATGGATTTCCTCTGGATTTCTGAACACCACTTCAACCCGGATCGATCATTTGGATCGGCATCTATGGTCGTCGCCGGAGCAGTCGCGGCCCAGACTGAGCGCATCAAAATTGGCTCGTCAATCGTCGTACTACCTACGGCTAATCCTCTCCACGTGGCCGAGGAAGCCTCCGTGTTGGACCACATCTCCAAGGGTCGTTTCGAACTTGGGGTCGGTCGAAGTGGCGGAGTCGGTGCTTACAAGGGCTTCAACATGGACTACTCCGAGAGTCAATCCCGATTTGCCGAGTGCCTTGAGATCGTTGATCTTGCCTTGAGCAATGAGCGGTTCTCATATAAAGGCGAGTTTTACGAGTTCAACGACGTCCCAATGACTCCCCAGCCGTTTACGACCCCACGCCCGAAAATCAGATGGGCCGTTAACTCGACCTCGACGTTCGCTATGGCAGGAAAGCTTGGGCTACCCATTTTCTGTGGCGTTCTTCAACTGGACGTCGAACAGCTATCAGAGCTACTGGCTTCTTACGATGAGGCGAAGGCGGAGTCCGGAGCCGACACTCCGCGAGACGCCGAACTTCGCATCCCGATCTATGTATCAGACACGATGGATGACGCACTCTCGGCACCCGAAGAAAGCTTCACGCGTCGTTACACCTCGGCAAGCGAAATTCTTGTCCGCATGCTGGCCTCAGGACAGACAAACTACGCTGGCGAACGCGCTGAGCGAATCGATACCCTCGGGAACCTCGACTGGGAAGGCATCCATACCAGCGAGAAAGCAATCGTGGGCACGCCCGATGTCGTGATCGACAAGATCAAGGAGATCGGAGACGCACTCCAACTCAGCGGGATGGTTCTTGAGTTCAACGCAGGAGAGCGTCTGCCGGAAGACAAGATCAACCGCTCCTTGGAACTGTTCTGCGAGAAGGTCGCTCCTGCATTCCACTAGGTCTCACAGGGGGTACGATTGAGGAATCTCGGCGAGAAACGCACGGCCTGAAATGGGACGACTGCAGCGAATAGAACAATTCGCTGTCAACGAGTCTGACCTGTACTAAATCAATGGCCGCCGGTTCGCCGATTAAAGGATTCTCAACATTCCCGACCCGACCTTGAGCGAAGAGGCAGGCTCAGGCAATCCCGCCACAGAGCATGTAAAGCCGCCCTTGAAACCATCCGGGGTCTATCTCGGCTGGCCAATTGCCGGGACAACGTTCCTGGCTCTTGGCGTATCCATAGGCGCGGCCCAGTTCGCCTTCGGCGTATTCATAATCCCACTTGAGGAAGAGTTCGGCTGGTCTCGGACTCAGATAAACATCTCCCTGACGCTGGCCGCGTTCATGGGCGTTCTTTCACCGTTTGCCGGACGTCTCATGGATAAACATGGCGCCCGACCGATCATGGCGGTGTCGTTAATACTGATGATCGCCGGATTCTTCCTGCGCTCCGTGATGACAGAGCTATGGCAGTTCTACGCCTTTAGCGCCCTGATATTCATCGGCACCCCCGGCGCTTCAATGCTGCCGGTCGGTCGACTCGTAGGGCTGTGGTTCGCCACCACCCGTGGCCGGATGATGGGGTTAGTTTCTTCCGGGAATAACTTTGGAGGAATGATCGCGGTCCCGCTCATAACCGCCGTTATTGTGTTTGGAGGCTGGCGCTGGGGCTTTGCCACCACGGGATTCCTATTGATCGGGATTCTGGTACTGGTCCTGTTCGTCATCCGGGACAAACCGGAGGACGTTGAACGGGAAGTCGGCAAACGCTGGATGCCCGGAGGAGACGCCGGAAAGGCCGCTCGGGCTGCTCTGCAAGGCTTCACTA
>CAUZRH010000149.1:0-4974 GCA_963582115.1 Dehalococcoidia bacterium | reverse complement strand
TCGGCTCATACGACGTAACCGGAGCAGTCCCAGCAAACCCGTCCAGCTCTCGATTCTCGTCGGGGAATCGACCCTGGAAGATATTGCACATGTACTTCCCGTCGGGCACCAACTCCTCGCCCCACGGGTACATCGCCTGCGAGACTCCGCCGCGTGCCGCAATCTCCCATTCGGCCTCAGTCGGCAAACGCTTACCCGCCCAGTCGCAGTACGCCTGAGCATCGGTCCATGACACGTGCGTGGCCGGGTGATCCATACGGCCTGCTATCGACGAATCAGGGCCATCCGGGTGCAGCCAGTCGCCGCCATCGACGCGACGCCACCACTCGGACCCGGCGACCGCCTGCTTTACGCCCTTGGCCATCTCTTCCGAGATGAAGCCATGGAACACAAACGTCCAACCAAAGCGCTCCGCCTCGGTCTGAAAGCCTGTGACATCGATGAACTCAGCGAACTGGGAATTGGTCACAGCGGTCGCGTCGATGTAGAACGGATTGACGCCTACTTCACGGACCGGGCCTTCGCCGTCCAGCGGGAAGCCACGCGGGTAGTCGGTCCCCATAAGAAACTCACCACCGGGGATCTTGACCATCGAGTCATCAAACGGGACCTTCGGTCCGTTTACCGGGAGACGCGATTCGCCCGTCGCTGCGCCACTTCCGATATCGACCCGTCCGGGTGCAGTCAGGTTGTCGGTCTGCCTATCACCGGGCTGTTCGGGAATCGAATCCCGGGACGCGGCGCAGCATGCGCAATCGTGGCCTACACTCATTGCGGTACGTTCGTCACAGGTAACGGGTACGGCCTTGAGGGGCCCTCGTATCCGAAGTCGGTCTGCATCGCCATTCCTCCCAGGTCCGCCAATCGGTCGTGCATTGAGAGGCGAATCGAGTTCATTAGCTCCGGGTCCAACTCGGTGCTCAGACGGTCTCTTAACTCTTGATGCACCGGAGCGTCCGCCAGATTCACCTGTTCCTACGGGTCGTTCAGAACGAATTGTATCGCCCGCGATGATGTCCGTTAGAGTGCGGCGACATCTTCCAACACGAAAGCGAATCCATGACCCGTCCCAACGTGCTGTTCATCATGTGCGACCAGCTCAAGGCGACTGCGCTGAGCGTTTACGGCAACCGGGTTTGCGAGACGCCATCGCTTGAACGACTGGCGAGCCAGGGTGTCACGTTTGAAAACGCCATCACACCACACCCGCTCTGTGTTCCCGCGCGTACGGCCATCATGGCCTCTCGCTACCCGCACCAGCTCGGCACTCGACGAAACGAGACGCTGATGCCGGCGGGCGTTCAGCACGCGTTTGGCGTATGGAAGTCGGCCGAGTACAACACCGGGTTGATTGGCAAAAACCACTGCTTTGATCGACCCGAGGATCTCGACTTACTGGATGTTCGCGGCGAGCTGTGGCATCGGGGACTTCAGGGCGATGCGCCGTTAAAGGGCATGGAGTGGACGCGGCCTGTGGCAGACGTTCACGCCGCCGAAGCTGTGCGAGCCGATATGCCGCGCCAGAGCCCTCGAATCTCGTACGTAGTGACCGACTTTCCGGAAGAGGACTATGGAACCTCGGTCATCACAGCCCAGACAGAAAAATACCTAGAAGACCAAGCCGCCGCAGCGGATAACAGGGGCGACCGCCCCCCCTTTGCACTGTGGGTTTCGTTCCCGGACCCGCACGAGCCGCACCAGGCAGCCCGGCGCTATGCCGATATGTTCCCTCCAGAGTCTGTGAACCTGCCGCCGAGTCGTGACGACGAGTTCGATGAGACGTCACCCGAACGCAATCGCATCCTGCACCGGATTCTCGGTTTGTCGAACGACAGCGAAGACGATATTCGGCGCTCCATCGGCATCTACTACGCAATGACGCGCTTGGTGGATGACGGAATCGGTCGAATCCTGGACACGCTGGAGTCCACGGGTCTAGCGGACAACACGATCATCGTGTTCACGGCCGACCACGGCGACTTTATGGGCGAGCACGACATGATCATTAAGGGCGGCCTGTTTTACGACTGCCTGGTGCGTGTGCCGCTCATCGTTTCATGGCCGGGACGTGTTCCCGAAAGCGTCAGAGACGACTCCATGGTCAGCACCATCGACATCGTGCCGACGCTACTTCAGTTGCAGGGAATCGACGCCCCACCGGAGTTTCACGGCGAACCCTTGCCGACCGTGACGGACGCTACGCCACGGGATGCTGCTTTTTCCGAATACGGAAGCGACGGGCCACCCTTCACGATGGCGGATCTAGAGGCCATGCCGGAGCCGTACGGATACGAGACGCTGATCGCCAGCCTCCAGTGGCGAGAGGCCGAGGGGGACCGCCGAATGGTGCGCACGTCCCGCTGGAAGTATGTCCACGACCCGCTATCTCCGCCCGGAGAGCTGGATGAACTGTACGACCTAGAGGCGGACCCCGCTGAGTTGACGAACGTGGCGGCTGATCCGGCAAACGCGGGGGTCGCGGCCAGGATGCGCGATCGTCTAGAAGCGTGGCGGGCGTCTACCGGTGATGGGCCCGTCGTGCCGTTGCCGGGACCAGAGCACTACGCGGCAGGCGGCCACATCCGAACAGAGCGGCCTCGTTAGGGAACCCTCTTGTCATAGCTAGCGCCATGTTGTCATCCCGAGAGAAGCCGAGGGATCTGCACCGACACGCGAGTTCTGCGATAAACACTCTGATCGCGAAGACCTCTTACCTCCCTCACCCCAGCCCTCTCCCACCGGGAGAGCGGTACCAATCACGCCCGCAAGATCAGCCGTTAATGGCCGCCGTCGGTACCGCCTACCCCTGAGACCGTCACCCGGTACGAGGGATCGTTACCCGGATCGGAATCGACAATAACGTTGGCCTTCTCAAGAATCCGCTGGCAGTTCGCGCTCAGGTGCAGCAAGTGCAACTGTTGGTCGGCCCTGTCATAACGCTGGGCCAATTCAACAATCGCCTCCATCCCCGAGTGGTCCCATACACGGGAATACTGGAAGTCGATCACTACCTCGTTTGGATCCGTCACCGGGTTGAATAAATCCCGGAAGCTACTGATCGATGCGAAGAAAAGCTGGCCGTGGAGCGTGTATGTGCGGCGGAACGATTGCTCCCCATCCTCAGGGTTCTCATCCTCCGCCACCACGTAGATCGACCGTGCTGCGTTCCATGCGAATACCAACGCCGAAACGATTACACCGATGATTACTGCGACAGCCAAGTTGGTGGCTACGGTAATTGCCGATACAAGGATAATCACAAAGGCATCGGAAACCGGGATTTTGCGAATGATTCGGAAGCTAGACCATGCGAACGTTCCGATAACCAGGAAGACCATCACGCCAACAAGCGCTGCTATCGGGATCAGTTCTATTAGTGGTGAAGCTACGACAATGTAGGCAAGAAGCAGTAATGCCGCGACCGTGCCTGAAATTCGCAAACGTGCGCCAGACTTCATGTTGATCAGACTCTGACCAATCGTTGCGCAACCACCCATTCCGCCAAAGAATCCGGTGATGATATTTGCTGCGCCCTGCGCCATGCACTCTCGGTTGTTCTGACCTTTGGTTTCGGTAATTCCATCGATCAATGAAGAGGTCAGCAGAGATTCGATTAGTCCTATCGCTGCCAGAATAAATGCGTACGGCAGAATGATCCAAAGCGTCTCAAAGTTCATTGGAACGTCTGGAACGCCAAAGGTAGGCAGGTTGCCTGAGATGCTTGAGAAGTCTCCGACAGTTGTTGTGTCCACTCCACCAAAAATCACGATTGCCGATACTACGAGAATCCCGGCAAGTGCCGATGGGAACTTCGAGGTGAGTTTTTGAGCAAGGTAGATAACGGCGATCGTTGTAACGACTAGGCCGATCATGATGAGCAACGCGCTACCGGCTAGCCATTGCTCCCCACCGTCATGGGTTTCGACTTTGAAGTGTTCAAGCTGCGCCAGGAAGATGACAATTGCGAGTCCGTTCACGAATCCGAGCATTACCGGATAGGGAACCATTCGAATTAGTTGACCTTGTTTGAGTACGCCGAGTCCTACCTGGATAATTCCCATGAGAATCACGGTCATGAATAGATATTCAACACCGTGATTTTTTACAAGCACGACCATCGCTACAGCTAGTGCGCCGGTGGCGCCAGAAATCATTCCAGGGCGTCCACCTGTCAAGGATGTGACTAGCCCAACAATGAATCCGGCGTAGAGTCCTACCAGCGGGTCGACTCCGGCCACGAATGCGAAGGCAACTGCTTCTGGAACGAGAATGAGGGAGACTGTAATTCCGGCCAGGATTTCTACGCGAATCCGACCCAAGTTTAGGTACTGTTGCATTTATCGACCGGGATATTGTGAAAACAGATTTTATTTCTACACCACATTGCCCTCAAGTAGTTAACTTATAGTTAAGGCGTTCCGTCGGTTTACTGGGATAAATGACGGAAACCGCCTTAGAAGCCTATGAAGGACGACATCACTCCAAACCGAGAAGTCTATTTACACGGCCATCACCCGGTCGTCGTCGACGAACATGCGAGACGCAGCGCAGAGAGAAACGCCGCATATCTGCTACCCCACCTGAAGCCAGGGATGTCGTTGCTGGACATCGGGTGCGGCCCGGGCAGTATCACCGTCGGACTGGCCGAAGCTGTCTCTCCGGGGCGCACGGTAGGTGTAGATATGTCCGAGATGGCCCTTGAACGAGCGCGGGCAGACGCAGCGAGCTCCGGGCTTACCGATATCGAGTACCTGGCCGCCGACGCTTACGAGCTTCCGTTCCCAGACGGTTCTTTCGACGCCGTTCACTTGCACCAGGTCTTGCAGCATCTCTCGGACCCGGAACGGGCTATGCAGGAGGCACTGCGCGTAATGACTCCCGGCGGTGTGATCGGTATTACAGAAGTGGACTGGGACACCGCCACGTTCTGGCCGCGCCCCCCGGAAACAGATCGTTTCCTGGAGATATATGACG
>CAUZRH010000148.1:0-4993 GCA_963582115.1 Dehalococcoidia bacterium | reverse complement strand
CCTCTCAAAACTCTCCAAGAGCTACTTCGAGGAAGTCGTCGCACGAGTCTACACCCGATATACGGAGCTGCTTGCGACGGCGAACGCGGTCGATTTTGACGACCTTCTGCTCCATGCCCACAATCTGCTGCAAAACAACACAGAGGTGCTTCAGAAATACCAGGAGCGGTTCCGGCACGTTCTCGTGGACGAGTTTCAGGACACGAACGCCATCCAGTTCTCGCTGGCCCGCCTGTTGGCCGGGAAGCACAACAACATCTGCGTCGTAGGCGACCCTGACCAGTCGATCTACTCCTGGCGTCACGCCGATATCCGCAACCTGACCGACTTCCAGACCGTCTACCCGGACGCCAAGACCGTCACGCTGGACCAGAGTTACCGCTCCACGCAAACCATTCTTGAAGCCGCTTCTGGCGTCATCGCCAACAACGACGAGCGCCTCAAGAAGAACCTGTGGACCGAGAACGACAAGGGAAGCCCCGTCACTGTCGGCGAGGCATACGATGAGGATGAAGAGGCGAGGGTGGTGCTGCAGGAGATCAATCGACTGGTCGATGAAGACGGTTTCGACCGCCAGGAGATAGCGGTGATGTACCGCACCAACGCACAGTCCCGTGCGATGGAAGCGGCCTGCAACCGGCACGGAGTGAGCTATCAGCTTGTCGGCGGCACAAAGTTCTATGAGCGAAAAGAGATCAGGGACAGCGTCGCCTACCTACGACTGACCGTGAACCCGTCCGACGACGCCGCACTGGAACGGATCATCAACGTACCCGCACGAGGAATCAGCCCGCGCAGCGTCGACTCAATTCGCTCGGTTGCGCGTTCACGTGGCACCTCCATGCTTAACGTCATCCTCCAGGTGGACGATGAAGATATGGGGATCTCGGAAGCCTTAAACACCCGGGCGGTGAAGTCCGTACGGGCGTTTGCTGACCTTATGGAACGCTTGATCGAGCAAAGCATCGTCCTCTCCGCCGTCGAACTACTCGACCTCACACTTGAGCGCAGCGGCTACAAGCGGCTTGTTCAAGAAGACAAAGAGCGTGGCGAGGACCGCTGGGACAACATCCTTGAACTGCGTGGCTCGGCCTCTAACTTCGAAGGCCCGGAGCCTCGTGAACGCCTGATCGAGTTTCTGGAGAACGTGGCACTCGTATCGGACATCGACTCGCTGGAGGAGGACGAGGATGCAATCACCCTCATCACGCTCCACCAGGCCAAGGGATTGGAGTACGACGCTGTATTCATGATCGGCATGGAGGAAGGACTGCTTCCGCACTCCCGATCACTGGAGAGCACGGCCGACACCGAAGAGGAAAGACGGCTCTGTTATGTGGGTATGACCCGCGCACGGAAACGTCTCTACATGTTCCACGCATTCCAGCGGGGATTCCGGGGAACACGCGGCGCAATGATGCCGTCACGCTTCCTGGACGAAATCCCGCTTTCATGCGTCGAAACCGTCTCGATACGGCGCAACTCCAACACCGTGCGTAAGGTAGCCTCAGGGCGCAACGTCACAGGCCGCGCTTATGAATCCAGCGGTATCAAAAAGCGCGCCGCAACCTCGCCAGCAGTCCGGGCAGCGCAACGTGGCGACTACCGTGTCGCCGACCGCGTATCGCACGAGACCTTTGGCGACGGCATTGTGATTGAGGCCGTGGAGACCGGCGGAGATACCGAAGTCACCGTGGCTTTCGGCAACGGCAACGGCCTTAAGAAGCTTATGGCCGCCTTTAGCGGTCTGAAAAAGGTCGAACCCCGCAAGTCCATTAAGGCGAAACGCGAGGACCCGGAACTAGGAGACGCGTTCCTTGACGCACCCTAGGCGCTCTCCTACACTCCGCCCACCTGAAACGAACGTAACGCGCTCCCATAAGAATCCACGGATTCCAGCGGGGCATTGGAGTTTATTGCGTGCCTGACGAGACCGTCATTACAGATGAGATGCGATCGCATCTCGACGTCCAATCTGATCCGATCACGTATGACGTCGAGAAGGGCGCCGTGATCAAGTTCGCCCAGGCGATCGGGGATTCAAACCCGCTGTTCCAGGACGAAGAGGCCGCACGCAGCGGCCCTTATGGCGGAATAGTCGCACCGCCTACTTTCCTTCGATCATTGATTGCAGGTGAGGCTACGACCGAGTTCCCGAGGCCGTTTCCGAACAACCTGGACGGCGGCAGCGAGTACGAGTTCTTCGAGCCGGTAAGAGTTGGCGACAGGATCACCGTAACGAAAGCTATCGTCGATCTTTCTGAGCGACAGGGCCGTCTCGGCACGATGCTGTTCACCACTGCCGAAACCCGCTACGTGAACCAATTGGGACAGCTTGCCGCAACGCAGCGAACCACCGGCATTAGCTACGCAACGCCAGCAGAAGAGGCATAGAGATGGCACAGCTTTATTACGAAGACGTGAGTGTCGGCGACGATGTCACCCCGCTCCCCAAGAACGCAACTTCACAGCAGCTCGTCAAGTACGCCGGCGCGTCTGGTGACTACTATCAGATCCACTACGACGACGGGTTCGCACGAAACAACGGACTGCCCGGCATCATCATCCACGGGGCGCTGAAAAATGCGTTCCTCGGACAGTTGGTGACCGACTGGATGGGCGCTCAGGGCCAGCTCAAAAAGCTGTCGGTGTCGTACCGATCGATGGACGTACCGAATGAAGACCTCGTCTGCAAAGGCACTGTGACCGAAAAGCGTGTCGAGGACGGAGTCGGCATCGTCGAGTGCGAGATCGCACTTCACAACGGCGCAGGCAAGGCCACTACGCCCGGCAAGGCGATCGTGGCGCTCCCGATGCGCGGAGGCTAATTCCCGAAGATATTTGAAGACAAACACTCCATTTCGGAGTAACGGAAACGCAAACCAGATCGTGCCGGGGCTGTACATGCTGAGATGCCCGGGCTTCTGAGGAGAAGACAATTTTGTTGTCAGACGAAGACCGAGTATTAGAAGGCAAAGTAGCGCTGGTCACTGGAGCCGGACGTGGCATTGGTAAGGCTATCGCAGAGTCGCTCGCATCGTACGGCGCGTCCGTGGTCGTTAACGACCTTGGCGTGAACGTTGACGGCACCACCCCGTCAGATGGCCCGGCGGGTGAAGTCGCCGCAGGCATTCGAGCCGCCGGTGGACAGGCATCAGCCAACACCGACTCCGTAACGGAGATGGCCGGCGGAGAGCGCATGGTCCAGCAGGCGGTCGACGAGTTCGGAAGCATCGACATCGTCGTCACCCCGGCCGGCATACTCCGTGACCGGATGATCTTCAACATGACCGAGGCCGAGTGGGACGCCGTTATCGACGTCCATCTCAAGGGCACGTTCACCGTGGTCAAGCACGCCGGAATCTTGTTCCGACAGCAGCGATCCGGCCGAGTGATCACCTTCTCCTCCGGTAGCGGACTTACGGGAAGCCCGGGACAGGCAAACTATGGCGCTGCCAAGGCAGGTATCGCCGGATTCACCAAGGTCGTCGCACGAGACCTCGGCCGATACGGTGCAACCGCCAACGCCATCTCCCCGGCGGCACAGACCCGAATGATTGCCACCATCCCGAACGCACGGCCGGACCGAGGGTCGCTGAACCTTGGGATGGACAACCACCTTGCGAGGGGTGCTGGAGCGGCTGAGGACATTGCGCCCATGGTCTCCTACCTGGCCTCCGACTACGCAGCAGACGTCAACGGACAACACTTCTATGTGTCCGGTGGAACCGTCGCCCTCTGGTCGCAGCCCCGACCGGCACGCACCATCTTCAACCCGGGCGGCGAATGGACGACAGAACAACTTCAAGATCTTGTTCCCAAGCACATCGTCCAGGGCCTCACGCTGGAGCCTGCGAAGTTCTAAACGGCTTGAACAACTGAACTTCACAAGTATTCCCAGTCACTTTTAAGAGGAACTAAAACAATGACAGAAGAAAACAACGCCCGGCTAGACGGAAAGGTCGCCATCGTTACCGGTGGCGGCCGTGGCATCGGACGAGGGGTCGTCCTGAAGCTCGCGAGCCTTGGCGCCAGAGTCGTCGTTAACGACATCGGCGCATCGCTCGATGGTGAAGGTCTCGACAACACCCCTGCACAGCAGGTGGTCAACGAGGTCGGCGAAAATGGCGGAGAAGCCATCGCCAACTACAGCGATGTAACGAAGTTTGAGACTGGCGATGAGCTGGTTCAGCTTGCGCTGGACACCTTCGGACGGCTGGACATCGTCGTCACCCCCGCCGGTATCCTCCGGGACCGCATGGTGTTTAACATGACCGAAGAGGAGTGGGACTCCGTCATCGCTGTCCACCTCAAGGGCACATTCAACGTCGTACGTCCTGCCAGCATCCTGTTTAGACAGCAGAAGAGCGGTCGCATAATCACCTTCAGCTCCGTATCGGGACTGTTCGGTGCATCCGGGCAGGCGAACTACGGCGCAGCCAAAGACGGTCTTGCCGGATTCACCCGCGTCGTCGCCCGTGACCTGGCCAAGTACGGCGTCACGGCAAACTCGATCTCACCGGGCGGAGACACCCGGATGACGGCGAGCGTGCCGGACACCACCCGTGCGATGCGTCAGGAAGGCAAGATGCAACCGCCGACCGGTGTTCTGACCCGTGCGCCAGAGCACGTGGCTCCGATGGTCGCATGGCTCGCCTCAGACGCCGCACAGCATGTCTCCGGACACGTGTTCCACTGCACAGGCAACATCATCAGCCTGTTCACGGACCCGTACCCGGTGAAGTCCATCAACAAGGATGGCCGCTGGACGGTCAAAGAGCTCGCCGCCGTATTTCCGAGCACGCTGGGCATGGACCTGATCAACCCGCAGCCGCCCACCACGCCACGGGATCGCTCAGCTTCTTAATCGGGCAAGCGCCCCATGAGATAAGCAGGAACGTAAATAAAGACGCCGCCGGTAATTCCGGCGGCGTCTTTATTTATCTGTTTACCAGGGGGGGGCAATGGCTCTGGCCGGGCGCTCTATGTCGGG
>CAUZRH010000147.1:0-5006 GCA_963582115.1 Dehalococcoidia bacterium | reverse complement strand
GCACTTGGCGCGCTGTCGCAGATGAACGAGGCGCTCAGGTTGATCGAGCAGCGCACGGAAGAGCGTGTCGATCTGTCGCGCATCGATTTCGAGGACCCGAAGGTGTACGCCATGCTGCACAGAGCAGATACAGTCGGCGTATTCCAGGTTGAGTCGGCCGCCCAGATGCAGACGATCCCACGAATTCGACCAAAGAATCTGTTCGAGATGGCGTGGGAGGTCGGGGCAGTCCGCCCCGGGGCTGGCGTCAACGATGGTGTGTCGATGCTGATCCGACGTCACAACGGCAAGGAGCCTGGCTGGCAGTACGACCACCCACTTGAAAGAGCGGCGCTTGAACGCACCTACGGCGTGCCGCTCTACCAAGACCAGTTGATGGAACTGGCGGTCCACGTCGGCGGGTTCACCCCGGCAGAAGGCGACAGAATGCGTCGGGCCTTCGGTCGACGTAACCGGGACGATTTGATCCCCTTCTGGCGTGAGAAGTTCATGTCCGGAGCGTTGGGTCTGGGAGTGCCTCCGAAGGCTGCGGAGAAGGTCTTCAGCAAGTTCCACGGCGAGTTCCAGTTCCCGGAGGCGCATGCATTCGCATTCGGTGTTACCGCCTACCAGATGTCATGGATGAAGCGTTACTACCCGCTGGAGTTTTTCGTGGGGCTGTTCAACCAGCAGCCGATGGGTTTCTACAACCTTGAGACTCTGAAAGAGGACGCAAAGAGACACGGCGTGCAGGTCTTAAACCCGGACGCTAACCGAAGCGGGAAGCTGTCCGTAATCGACGATGAGCGTCTCAGGCTGGGCTTTGCACACGTATCGAAGGTTCGGTCTGCTACGGCGGACCAGGTGCTTACCGAGCGTGATGCGAACGGGCCGTTCGCCTCTGTAGCGGACTTCATGGCACGCACCGGCGTACGTCATGAGCCGCTCGACAAGCTGGTGGATGCAGGGACGTTTGATTCGTTGACGTCGCGAGCGGTGGCAACAAAGGCTCCAGCACTGGTCGGCGTGCTTGAGGTTCCGGGTCCGGTGCCCCTGCCGTCGAGTCCGGCCACCAGTGATGTGGTCCGGGAACAGCGAACCGTCTGGACGCCCTCTGATGAGTGCAGGCGTGAAACAAAGTGGGAGGTAGGGCTGCGTTATCGGCCAGTAGGACGCCAGCTTGCCTTTGAGCTGCCGGTTGAACAGGACATGGTGGCGCTGCCGGAGGCGTCCGAGTGGGACGTGATGAAGGGCGAGTACAACACGTTGGGTCTGTATCCACGCGCTCATATGATGGAGAAGTTACGTCCGCACCTGCCGCCGGATCTCGTGCGGAGCGCCGATATTCGTGATCTCAAGGACGGTGCTCCGATACGTGTGGCCGGGGTGGTGATACGTCGTCAACGGCCGCTCGCAAAGGCGGTGTTCATCACACTGGAGGATGAGACCGGTCACACACCGTTGGTGATCTGGCCAGATGTGTACGACCGGGTCCGTCGAATAGCACGCGAGCCGATATTGCTATGCAGCGGAAAGGTGTCGCACCGAGAGGGGACGTTGAACGTTGTGGTCAGCACGGTCACGCCGGTGCCGACTGATGTCGCCATGCTGAAGTCGAAGGACTGGGGGTAATGCCAGTGGCTTTTATAGTGCCCCACCTCAGGTACCCACATGTCAGCTGGTCTCCATGCAATTTGTCATTCTGAGGAGCTTGCGATGAAGAATCTCGTCGTTAGATGTCGTCCGCACATCGAAACACCAAACCCTCTGCAACCGGCGAGTACTTCGCCTCGGGCTCAGGATGACTGGGTGCTAGGTCAAAGGCCAAACGCGATAGTGCCGCCCTACTCGTCGTACTTTTCGACGCCGCCCTCGTAATGCGACTCACCCATCTGGCGTTGGATCTCGTATATCGAACCCAACTTCGATGGCTTTGGCTCCGGGAATATGACCGGGACCTTCTCAAGTCGCGCCACATTAGTGGACTCACCCCGCACCATCCGCTCATTCCAAGCGTCCCAGTCCGGGATGCCGGATAGCGGGAAAGCGTCCGCCGCCATGTAGCCCTGTAACAACAATCTGCGTGGGCGTGTCGACAGGTTCGGAGCCGAGCCGTGCAGCAGGCGAACGTGGTGGAGAGATATTCCGCCTGCCTTAAGCAGGAACGGCGTCGCTTCTTCAATATCAAACTGATCTCGCGAGACCGCTCCGACGAATACCCCGTTCTCGTGGTGGCTGAGTTCGGCACCTCGATGCGATCCGCCCAGTCCCATGAGCGCACCGTTCTCCAGCTCCATGTCGTCGAGCGGGATACCGACCTCAAGGATGTCGTCGTTCGTGTGCGGATAGAACGCCCAGTCCGTGTGCCATTCAACCTGACTGCCACCCTCAGGACTCTTCATGTTGAGCTTCGATCCGATGGTCCGGATATTGGGGCCCAGCAGGGACTCCACGACATCCAGAACGGCATCGCTGCGCAACATCCGGGCGAACACGTCGTGATGCTTCTGTGGTTCTTTGAGCCGGCGTAGTTTCGGATTCTCCGGCGTGTGTCCCGGCTCCAGATCAAACTTGTCCGTGTGATCCGTTACCGAGCGAGATTCCTCAACAAACTCGTCAGCCACTCGACGTAACTCGTCCAGGTCACTCGTCGGTACGACGTCTTCGACAGTGATGAAACCGTTCTGAGTGTAGAAATCGACCTGATTTTGAGAAATCATCAAAAAGTGTCCCATAGAATGCCGCGACCGGTTACGGATCGGCGACGCCAGAGATTGCAGCCATGCAAGGTCGTTAGATCATCTGCGGGCGCGCGCCCTAGGTCAAGTAGAACGGCCAGATGTTCCGCGTGTACCCGTGTGTTCTGGCAATGACGGGCCGTACAATGTCCGTTTGCCATTTCATCCCACTAGCCCGGTCGCCGCCATGCCAATCATCTACCGCCCGATCACGATGGACGAGTTCGACGAGTTCGACCTTGCCGTGGTTCGAGGCTTCTCCGCTCACCCCAGCTCCAACCCCGCCGTAAAAGACTTCGTCAGGCGCACATTCGAGCCCGAGCAAAGTGTTGTGGCATTCGACGGCGAAAAGATAGTCGGGACTTCGGCGTCAATGACGTTCAATATCTCTATTCCCGGGCAAGCCAGTCTTCCGCTTGGCGGCATAACGGAAGTGACCGTGTCCGCAACACATCGGCGCCGGGGAATCCTGACCGGGATGATGCGACGTCAGCTTGATGCGCATCACGAACGTGGCATTCCATTGGCTGCGCTCTGGGCTTCGGAGTCGGTGATATACGGTCGATTTGGCTACGGAATGTCCGTGACCCACGAGCATCGTGAGATAGACCTACGGCACACAGCGTTCTCCCACTCACCTGAGCTCCATGGGCAGATGCATTTCGTTTCAAAAGACGACGCACAGAAGGTGTTCGCACCGGTCCATGATGTGGCCTGCCGGGAGTACCCGGCGATGATCGCCCGCAACGATCTGGGCTGGGAAGCCGCCATCACCGACCCGGACGGGATACGTGTTAACGCCCCGGCACTGTTCTACGCATACTACGAGGTGGACGGGCATCCGAGCGGGTACGTGATCTACCGAATACGACACAACATAGTTGAAGGCCACGAGAGCAACAAGGTAGAGGTGAAGGAACTCGTAGCGATCGACGACGAGGCTACCGCAGCCCTCTGGCGTTTCTGCTTCGACATGGACCTCGCTTCCACGCTCTCCGTCGGTCACGGCGCATCGATAGACGATGGTCTGTCGTGGATGCTTTCCGACCCACGTCGACTCAAACGCAGTACGTACGACGGACTGTGGGTAAGGTTGATCGATGTGCCGACGGCGTTGGCGGCACGCACCTACTCCGAAGATGGATCGCTAGCGATCCAGGTCGAAGACTCGTTCTGTGACTGGAATACCGGCACGTGGCGGACAGACGGCGGACCCGACGGCGCTGATTGTGCCGCTACCAGCGACGCGCCTGACATCTCGATGTCGGCGGCCGATCTCGCCGCGATCTACATGGGCGGCTCAAAACCGTCTGAGATAGCGCGATCCGGTCGAATTATCGAGAATGTATCAGGCGCGCTAGGTCGGGCCGATCGAATGTTTGCCGCGTCGCGCAAGCCCTGGAACCTGGTGGACTTTTAGTCCTTTAACATTCCCTTTCACCCCCCTTAGCCCGGTCACTTTTATGCCAATTACCTACCGCCCGATCACGATGGACGAGTTCGACGCGTTCGACCTTGTCGTAGCGCGAGGCTTCTCCTCCCACCCCAACTCCAACCCCGTCATAAAAGACTTCTCCGAACGGGTTTTCGAACCGGAACGGAGTGTTGCGGCGTTCGACGAGGAGAAGATAGTCGGGACTTCTGCGGCGCTAACACTCAACATATCGGTCCCCGGCAAGGTCAGTCTGGCGCTTGGCGGCATTGAGAAAGTGACCGTGTCTGCAACACACCGGCGCCGGGGGATCCTGACCGGGATGATGCGGCACCAGCTTGATGAGCACCACGAGCGCGGCATACCGTTGGCTGCGCTATGGCCTTCGGAATCGGTGATATACGGCCGGTTTGGATACGGGATATCCGTAACCCACGAGCACCGCGAGATAGACCTACGTCACACAGCATTCGCCCACTCCCCCGCCCTACGAGGGCAGATGCACTTCGTTTCGAAGGACGATGCCCGGAAGGTGATCGCACCGATCCATGAACTGGCTTGCAGGCAGTACCCGGCGATGATCGCCCGCAACGATCTTGGTTGGGAATCAGCGATCACCGACCCGGACGCTATGTCGGCCGGTGCCCCTGCATCCTTCTTCGCATACTACGAGGTGGATGGGGTTCCAACGGGATACGTGATCTACCGAATCCGACACAACTCAGTCGCGGGCCACGACAGCAACAAAGTAGAGGTGAAAGAACTCGTCGCTAATGACGACGAGGCTGCCGCAGCGCTATGGCGTTTCTGCTTTGACATCGACCTCGCTTCCACGCTCTCGGTCGGCCACGGCGCAT
>CAUZRH010000146.1:0-5015 GCA_963582115.1 Dehalococcoidia bacterium | reverse complement strand
CGCCGGTGTCGTAATAGGGCGGTATTCCGAGGTCGTAGACATCGATCTCTTCGCCGATCACGATGGCGTCATCCACCGACAGCCCGCCGCCGCCGTATTCGACCGGCGCAGTAGGCCTCAGCCAGCCGCGCTTACCAAGTTGTTTGCCGAACTCTCGGTACTTTGGATAGTTCTCGTCGGAGTCGACATTGCCTTCGACCACCGGGACATGCTCGGCGAGCCATGAACGGACCTCCTCGCGGAAGGCTTCCTGCTCTGGCGTGTATGCGGGCTCGAAATCCAAAGTTCATTCTCCGTAAGGCCGTGAGGTTGGCCGAAGTGATGGTCGTTGTCGGGACTAGCGGGAGTGTACCGCGACGATGGGTGGTTGGACGGTCGATTGACCCCTTTCCCGATGGGAGAGGCCAGGAACGTACGGGTGAGGGAGGTTCGAGATTTTCGCAAATCTGCGTTAATTTCGTTAAACGATGTGACGGTCCGGCGCCTACGACGCCCCCTACTCCGTTCCGAGTCCATCCAGAAGACCGTTCAACGTTATGAACGCAGCCATGCCCATCATTTCCGGGTCCATAGCTGCGATGGTGTCCAGTGGGGTGTGGATGAGCGAAAAGTCTGACCCGAAGAAGAAAATGGCCGGAATACCCGCGTCTCGGAACGAGACATGGTCGCTGGCGGCGCCCGATGGTTCGAATCCGAGGACCGCAGGAACGCCGATCTCATCTGCTATATCCAGACCGCGGCTGGCTAACTCAAAGTTCCCGCCGATCTCAAGCGATCCGCTGCCCAGTGCGTCGTAGTTGATCATCCCGGTTATCCGCGCCTGTTCGACCTCGTCCAGTGAGGCCACGTACGCCGCACTGCCAAGCAAGCCCAGTTCCTCAGAACCAAAGCCGATTACCCGCAACTCAAACGGCAAATCGGCCTTCGCTAGCTCCTCCGCGAGTACCAGGAATGTGGCGGTTCCTGATGCGTTGTCGTTAGCGCCGGGGCTGTCAGGTACTGCGTCGACGTGACCTCCGATGATGACCACCGGACCACTTCTAGTGGTCTGACGAGTGGCGACCACGTTACGACTGGGTCGCTCATCGGTCACAACTCGAAGACTGACGTTTACGGGTCCGACCTCCAGCTCTGCTAGTAGCGCCCGGCCGTTGATGCCAGAAATCGTTACGGCAGGCCGGTCGAACGTGAGCTCAAAATTATCGCCAAGAGTTCCGTCAAATATCTCGGAAACGTTATTGAACACCACCATCCCTGAAGCTCCTGCCTGGAATACATTCCTAGCCTTTTCGGTAAACGGAATCTGACCTCGCTCCACCAGCGCCACCATACCGTCCAGCGAGAAATCCGGTAGATCGCCTTCTCTCGCTAGTCCGACTGAGACCACCGGTCCACTGGCATCTCCTTCGCCGGAGCCATCGAATATGTTGGCCCTTACAGGACGTGGGATAGGGCTGAGCACGTGGAGAAGGTTGCCGTTGTGGGGTCGAGATCGGGCAGTGAACTCTTGGAACTGGATGTCGTATCCAAACGCACGAAGCTGGTCGGCGACGTATCCAGCCGCGGCAAGCTCCCCGTCCGTCCCGGAGATACGGGGAGGCAACCCTTCGGATAGCTCCCTGAGATGGACCATAGCGCGCTCGGTCAACTCCGCAACTATTGGGATTTCGCCATCTGGTGTGGACGATGCTTGTACGTCCGGTATTTGAGAGACAGTCGGTTCGGGCGAGACGACCGCGGTCACCGTTGGTACTGGGGTCGAGACAGAAGACCCGGAGGCCACGACCTCTGCGCCTGAGTCAGCTCCGCACGCGGTGGCGACTACCGCCAGCACCAGCAAAACAATCACCAGTAATCGGTAAGCAGGAGAATTTTTCAGCAGGGGAGGGAAGGACATATGTCTCGTAAGTAAGGGGAGGGAAGTGGCGTTCGATAAGTGTGACGCACCAAATAGTACGCACCCGATCGACATTTATATGTCCCCGGACGATCTCCAAAATGAACCCGGTCAGCCGATGATTAATCGGCCGCCCTGATGAAGTCCGCCACGCGCTCTCCAATCATGATGATTGTTGCGTTCGTGTTCGCCCGGATGCAGTCCGGCATCACCGAGCCGTCAGCAACACGTAGCCCCTGGACGCCCTTGACCCGGCAGTGCTGGTCCAGAACCGCCATAGGGTCGGAATCCGGCCCCATCTTCGCGGTGCCGGAAATGTGGTGCATGGTCTGCACGTTCTTCCTCATCCACGCGTCCAACTTGTCATCCGTCTCGACATCGTCGGGGGTCGGATCCATCAGGTCTCCGATGATTGGCTCAAACGACTTGTGCTCTGCCAGTTTTAGGTTCAGTCGCACGCCGCCACGCAATCGGTCGACGTCTGATTCGTCGTCCAGGTAGTTGTAGTTCAGCTTCGGCTGCACCGAAACATCGGTCGATGTCAGCCGAAGCTCTCCCGACGACCGCGCCAGATACAAGCCTGCGCTCATGACGATCAACCGTTCAGGAGAGTTCCAGCGCATCACGGTGATCATATCGTTCCGAAGGTCTGATCCCGTGGCCGTGTATCTAAGCGCCACTTTCTGCGGCCCCACATCGGTACCCGGCATCGGGAAATCGTCTCGTGCGTGCCAGTGGGTGTGGACCGTGACGTGGTCCCTCAAATTTTGGCCTACGCCAGGGGAATCCACAACCACCGGAATGCCTAACTCGGTCAGGTGGTCAGCCGGACCGATACCGGAGAGCATCAGCAACTGCGGGCTGGCGATGGGTCCGGTCGAAAGGACGATCTCGTCGGCCATAACCGTGAATGTCTCGCCCGCCGACTCCACTACGACGCCCGTGGCGCGCTGACCATCAAACACTAGCTTTTGGGCGGTGCAGTTGGACCGAATGGTGAGATTCATCCGATGTCGCGCTGGCGACAGGTAACCGATGCTGGTGCTCCAGCGAATGTCGTTCGGATTGTTCAAGGGCAGGGGGCCGATGCCGGTGGACTCAGGGTGGTTGTGGTCCGGGCTATCCGCGTACCCTGCGTCTCGACAGGCCTCGGTAAACGCGGCTTGATCGTCCATCAACTCATCCGGCATAAAACGGCGAACCAGAATCGGACCGTCGCTGCCGTGGTGATCGCCGGTGTAATCGGTGTCGGTCTCAAGCTTATTAAAGAAAGGGAACACCTTCTCGTACGACCATTCGTCGTTGCCCCACGACGCCCAATCATCGAAATCTTCCGGCAGACCGCGCAGGAACACTGAGCCGTTTATGGCGCTGGTTCCGCCGGTCACACGTCCGCGGGGAACAGACATCGGCGGCGCTTCAGCCGTGGCGGTGCCTGTGAACTGCCAGTCGTGGTCTCCGCCGACGGCGAGGTCGGTGCCTGTGCCGTGATTGAACTTGAGGTCTGACGGCAGGGAGTCGATGTCCGGGTAGTCCGGCCCGGCCTCAAGGAGCAGCACGCTACGGCCAGGGTCTTCCGAGAGCCGCGCAGCAACTGCGCCCCCACCTGATCCAGATCCGACAACGATCACGTCGTACTTCAAGCTAGATTCCTCCCGAGTTAGTTCCAGGCTCGTTTTCGTTCTGACATGCAGTTCGTCCGACTTCACTAAGGCGCATAGCGGGCAAGCATAGCCGCGCTTACACGACTCCGCACGGCCTAAGTTGCTGCGGTGTCTCCTACCACCCGCACCCGCACCCTCAGCGCATCCCCGGGCACGTAGGCCAGAGGAAGGTCTTCGACCTCGACGACTATCAAAGTTTCAGGCTCCGCACCGGCCTGGACGGTTCGCTGCTTAGCCATCTCAGTGGCGGCCTCTATCGCTGCCACTCGACCAATGTCGGAGAAGACCTGGTCAACCTCTCCGCTCACCTGTGCGATGGCCGCACCGACGGCGTTTGCGACGCCACGATGCTCCACCTGGATGACCTCTGACACGCCCGGCAGGTCTGGCGGGACTAAGAACGCGCCCCCGCCAACTGCGATCAACGGCACGGGGTTGGCGTCCACCTTCATACGGTCGACCGCCTCCTCGACTATCGCCTTTATACGGTCGCCGGCAGTGTCTAACAGGACGGGATCAAGCGAGTTCACGGCGTCTCCGTCTCCCAATGCAACCAGCCCCGCCGCAACGGCGACATCGGTCGCTGTAAGCGTGTTCCCACCGAATACAAGCGCCTCTGTAGTGATCCTGTGACCCACGCTGAGTGGGCCGATCGACGATCCATTAGCCTCGATCAGTGATCCTCCACCAAGCCCGACGGACAGCAGATCCGGCATCCGGAACAGGGTACGCACTCCGCCGATCTCCACGACGTTGTTGGCTTGCCTTGGGAAGCCCGCCTGCAGTACGCCCACATCGGTAGTGGTACCGCCGACATCCACAACTATGGCGTCCTCGAGACCCGTTAAAAAGGCCGCTCCGCGCATGCTGTTTGTTGGACCTGACGCAAAGCTGTAAATAGGAAACTCTTCGGCGAAATCCGCCTTCATAACCGTGCCGTCGTTCTGCGTCATGTAGAGCGGCGCGTCGATCCCGCTTTGACGCAAGGCATCGGTAAACGCACGCGTCGTCTTGCGCGCTAGGTCGATAATGCAGGCGTTCAATAGCGTGGCGTTCTCACGTTCCAACAGCCCGATCCTACCCAGGTTGTGGGAGAGGGTGATGTCTACGCCCGGGCACTCTTCTCGGACTATTGCCTCGGCCGCCTCTTCGCACTCTGCGGTCAGCGGCGAGAAGATGCTGGCGATGCCGACAGATGTGACGCCGGAAACAGCGATCTCTCTCGCCGCGCTACGCATAGCCTCGGCGTCGAACTCCACCAGAGGGCGGCCGTCGTACTCGTGTCCGCCCTCGATCATGTAAACGCCGCCGTTAACTACCTCCGCAAGATCGTCCGGCCAGTCCACAAACGGCGGGAGTGATGCGCTGGCGGGTAGGCCGATTCGTACCGCTGCGACCGGTTTGAGGTCGCGGCGCTGGACCACGGCGTTGGTGAAGTGGGTCGTGCCGATCAT
>CAUZRH010000145.1:0-5031 GCA_963582115.1 Dehalococcoidia bacterium | reverse complement strand
GAGCGGGTGGGCTGACGTATGGGTGATGTCCCTCAGCGCCTCTTCCGCGCGTACGCATGAAACTGTGTTTGTTATGGACTTTTAACGCTCGCTCCCATGTTCCTACCTATGAGTTGTGTAGGGTTAAGATACATTTGTATAGCGCTTATTACTGATTGATTTGGACCCCCGGCAGGCGCCACCAGTACCCAAACATGTAAATACGGTGCTGGCCAGACTGTTTGAGGATCCCCGTGGAATCACTTGCTCGTCCTGCATACTTGACGGAGGCCTTGCCGGCGTCATGATGATGGCGAAGTAAGGATACGAGAGGCTTTATTTTGAGGGATATCGCCGTGGTCGGTGGGATCGCACTGCTTATCTCAGACTTGGTAGATACAGAGTGCAGGCGCAGAGAAATCGCACGTGAACTGGCGAGAAAAAAGCTGTCGCAGACCTGACGCGCGACCTAGAGCACTTTATCCAAGACTCAAACTCCCGGGTTAGATAACCGAACCGAGACCCGGATGAACTACTCCGCGGGCAGCCTTCTTAAGACGCTGAAGGTCGCTTGAGATGGTCGTCTTACCCGTTCGGCGCCGTTGGTGCGTCCTTGTCGTCCGTGTAGTGGTGGACGATGTCTGGGGCCGTGATGGTGATCCTTACGGACGGATTGTCACCGACGGTAAGAAGGTTGTGCGACGTGCCACCGGGGACGAACACGAGATCGCCCGGCCCGGCAGTCACCGGTTCCTGGTCTGAGATGCTGAACTCGATCTTGCCGGCGACGACGGCCCACCACTTGTCCATATCTGGATGCCAGTAGCGTCGATTCACCGTGCCGGGCAGCTCGTGAGTGATTAGCAACCGGTTCCGGGAATCCAGAACAGCAAGCTCTTTCCAGTTAGAGTCGCTGTCGTGCGCATCTAGCAGCTTCTGCATAGAGGTGTGGATCAGGTTCGGCGAAGACAGCCCTTCATCGACCGGGATGAGCCGACTCGGCGGCACGCCCTTTATGTCGTGATTGCTGTCCGGGTGCGTTATCCCAACCCTGATCGCCTGTTCGCCCCCTACAGGCCGGATGTCATGTGCAAACCCGGCCGGTGCGATCATGATGTCGCCCCATTCGGCATCCACCGGTTCGTACTGGCCGATCTGGTAGCGTGTCTTCCCGTCCATGATGATCCAGCACTCGTTGAAGTTCGGGTGTATGTGCGGGTCTGGAGGAGTTCCAGGAGGTCCCGAAATCCAGACAACCCGGTTGCGTCCATCTTCGATCGGAACCTCTGACCAGGGACTTTCGACGGGGTGGCGACCCAAGATTTGTGCATGTCGCGTGACCGTCAGATTCTTGCTCGGGCTGGGGCTGGTCATGTCTAAATCCTCAAGTTCGGGCGTTAGATATCGAGGGAAGATACGGCGTAGGTGCCATCTTATAGCTCCGCTTACCGCTATTGCGATCAAGATTCAAGTGCACGAACCGCACACTCTGGCCCGGAATCGTGTTTAATTCGCAGGGAGAGACATTTCCTGAGTCGCACAAGCTGTTTTACGCCGGAGTGAATATGTACGAGCTACGCCGAACTTACGTCACACTGCCGGGCAAAGAGAGGCAGGTGGCTTCAATCATTCAGCGCATGGGCCAAATCTTGGTAGACGCCGGGATGCGCAACCTGTTTCAAGTGTCGTTTAGCGGCGGAACTACGCCCGGGGACAAGCAACTCGTGCGTATGACCTGGACCTCGGAGACGATCGAATCGACCTACCGTGGTGGCAGGGAAAATCCAACTGAGTACACCGCCATGATGTCGTTGCGGAATGAGTTGACGACCGACACATGGATCGAGTTCAGCGAGCTGATGATCGACGACAAGTTGGTCGACGCGTAGAGCGTCACCGTAACGACCCAGATGATTTATTACCCTTAAGAAACAGGAGATCCCATGTACGAACTACGCAGGACCTATGTGACCCTCCCCGGCAAAGAGAGACTTGTCGCTTCCATCCTCCAGCGGGCTGGCCAGATGCTGGTGGACAACGGACTACGCGCTCCGTTCAACGTCTCTTTCAACGGCGGGACGACGCCGGGCCAGAGGCAACGGGTGCAGATGACATGGACCGCCGAGAAGATCGAATCCCCGATGCGTGCCGGAAACCAGAACCCGGCTGGATACGGCGATTTCATAAAGCAGCGTGACCAGTACACGACAGACACCTGGCTTGAGATCAGCGAACTAATGAACGACGACAAGTTGATGGACGAGTAGAGGCTGAGAGCGGTTAAGCGTTTTCATGACGCCAACCCTTGCACCAATAAACTAACCTCCGCCGCTTCAACCCTTACACGACAGGAACGAATATGCCAGGATCCTTAACCGACGCCGATCTCAAGGCCGCTCTTCCCGACGTCACATCGTCGCAATCGTTCGCCGGACTTGATGGCCCAATAACGATCCACCGTGACGAGTGGGGCATCCCGCACATCAAGGCAGATTCAGAGCACGATGCCTTCTTCGCTCAGGGATTCGCCACGGCGCAGGACCGAATGTGGCACATGGACTACGACCGCCACCAGGCCCTTGGCCGATGGGCTGAATGGGCAGGACCGTCGGCATTGAAAGCCGATCGCTTGATGCGCCGGCTGAGCCTGGAGCGAGCAGCGAAGGCAGACCTGGCTGCAACAAGACCAGACGCGCAGGCGATGGTGCAGGCGCTTACCGATGGTATTAACGCCTTCATAGACACAACGAAGACGCTGCCGATCGAGTACAAACTACTCGACGAGACACCTGACCGCTGGGAGCCGTGGCACTCGTTCGCCGTCTACAAGGTGCGCAACATGTTGATGGGCACCTTTGACATGAAGTTGTGGCGCGCCCGTATCACCAACGCACTTGGCCCGGAGCAAGCAGCACGACTGTTCAGGGGCTACCCGATCGACCACCTTGTCACGACGCCCCCGGGTGTTGTGCACCAGGGGGCTCGCTACGACCCGTATGAAGAATTGGCGGAGTCGTGGCAACAGCTCAATCAGATTGGAGAGATCGATAACGGCAGCAACGCCTGGGTCGTAAGCGGTAAGAGAACCGAGTCCGGGCAACCGTTGGTTGCCGGAGACTCACACCGTGGGCTGGACACGCCCAGCGTCTACTACCAGGTCCACATGACCTGCCCGGAATGGTCCGTCTCGGGCTACTCGGTCCCCGGCGTGCCCGGCGCACCGCACTTCAGCCACACGGAGCACGTCGGCTTTGGTATGACGCACGGAAACGCCGACTACCAGGACCTGTTCATAGAGAACTTCCGTGAGGCGGCCGGAGGGCTGGAGTACGAGTACCGCGGCGGCTGGTACCCGGCGGATGTCCGGACGGAGGTACTGGACTGCAGGGGGCATGAAGAACTCACGATCGAGGTCGTCATCACGCGACATGGCCGGATCGTTGCGGGTAACCCTCGTGACGGTATCGGACTGGCGTTCAGTCACACCGGGACCAACGGATCCACCAAGTGGATGGATTCGGTTCTAGACATCCTGCGGGCGGGTGATGCGGATGAGCTTGAACAGGCGGTCAAGGAGTGGACCGAGCCAGTCAATAATTACATGTACTGCGACACCAAAGGCAACTTTGGCTATCGACTGCGGGGACGAATCCCGATTCGAGACGTCGCCAACACGTGGGCCCCTGTGGATGGGAATTCCGGCATTTATGAGTGGGAACGGGAGATCCCCTGGGAAGAGCTACCCCACATCCGGAACCCCGAAGTGGGGTACGCCGTCACCTGCAACCAGAAGGTCACGACGGACGAGTACCCGTATCACATCAACCATTTCTTCGCGAACGAGTGGCGTGCCCGAAGGATCACGAACCGGATTCAGGATGTGCCAAAGGGCGAGATGACGGTGCAATCGATGGGCGCCATCCACGGCGACCGTATTTCGATACCCGCGATATGGGTCGCTGAACGAGTTGCCGCGCTGAATTTTGACGACGCCCGGGCGCGTGAGGCGCAGGCCTATCTTGCGGACTGGGACGGCGAAATGGGGCGGGACGATGTCGAGCCGCTGATCGCCGCAGAGGTGATGTCACAGATTCAGTGGGAGATCGCTACCCACCTGTTCGGCAACATGGTGGATGAAGTGTTGGCCGGTACGGGGCGTGGCGGTCCGGCTCACTGGGGTGAGTTGGTTTCGCACGTCTGGGAAAGTTTGAAGTCGGACGATGACGAATTTCTGCCCGATGGTCGGACATGGGATGAGGTCGTCTCTGATGGACTCACCGGAGCCGTGGACGAGTTGACAGGTCTGCTTGGTGCAGATATGTCGGAATGGATCTGGGGCAAGCTGCACCATACCAATCCGATTCACCCGCTCTCGGCCACATTTCCCGAGACCGACGGGGTGCTCAACCCTCCTCAGATCCCGATGGGCGGCGGTATCGACACGCCCCAGGCGGGAAGTTTCTCTCAGGGCAACAAGTACATCATCACGGGTCTATCAGTGAATCGATACATCCACGATCCGTCTGACTGGAAGAACTCTAAGTGGGTCTCTCCGCTGGGCGCATCCGGACACCCCGGAAGCCCGCACTATGCCGATCAGGCCCCGATCTGGGGCGAGGTCGACTATGTGCCGCAGCTCTGGGACTGGGATGAGATCAAGGAACTTGCGGAGACGACGCAGGAGCTAACGCCGGGCTAAATGGTGTTTCGGGTACGCCGCTTTAACAGGCGGCGGTCACCCTCATCCCAGTCCCCTCCCGTTGAAGGAGAGGGAACAAAACGTGGCGACTACGTGTCTTCCTTGCGTTTCAGGGCCAACACCGTAAGGACTTGTGCTCCGCCTCGGCTAGACGTGTGTCACGGTGTCACGCTCTATCCGACCGTGATCGAGATAACCGCCCGTTCTTTCAGGGCCTCAGGGCGGGTTTGAATCGCCTAACGGTGGGTTTGCTGGCGTCTGGCCGTGGTCGCGAGAAATAGATCGGGGTCGTGACCACGCTGTGCGTCACGCGGCCCCTTGGCATTTACTCGCTGATCGAAAAACTCGGGTAC
>CAUZRH010000144.1:0-5032 GCA_963582115.1 Dehalococcoidia bacterium | reverse complement strand
CCTGACACTGCAAGAAGGCGTCGCCGTCGGGATGGCTGATGGGTACGCGCGCGCCACCAACAAGGCCGCATTTGTCCAGTTACACATAGACTCCGGCCTCGCCAACGGCATCAGCCTGATGATCGACGCCATGAACGACGGCACGCCGATGGTGGTGATCTCCGGCAACTACGACACCCGCAAGTTGGCCGAGTTTCGGGCCGACCTGCCGACGCTGGTACGCCCGGTCACGAAGTGGGCCGTCGAGGTAACGCACCCGGACCAGATGCCGAGCGTGATACGACGTGCGTTCAACGAGGCAAACAGCGAGCCAAAAGGGCCCGTTTACGTGGGTCTGGCCGGTAATGCGCTGGACGGCGAGGCGGAGATGAACATCGTCCCGTCTAAGCCGATGTTCACGTCCAGCGCACCAGACCCCGCCGCGCTCGCCCGCATCACGGACGTACTCGCAAACTCCAAGCGCGCGCTGATGCTGCTGGGCAACCGCGTCGCCAAATCCGATGGTGTTGCCGAAGCCGTGCGCATCGCAGAGCTCCTAGGGTTGCCGGTATACACGACCCGCGGCTCCGAGGTCAGCTTCCCGACAAACCATCCGCAGTACATGGGTGCACTCGCCACACGCCGTCGAGAACACAGACAGCTTCTCGACGACGCCGACGCTCTGCTCGCCGTAGGCGCAGAGGTGTTCGCCGATCTCTTCTACTTCTCCGACGTCCTAATGCCGGAGTCGGCCACCGTGATCCACATCGACCAGCGACCGGGCGCGGTGGGCAAGTCTGAGCCGACAGATATCGGCATCATGGCAAACCCGAAGCTAGCCATGTCGCAACTGGCGGACGCGCTAGAATCAAGCATGACGGACGAGGCCCGCGCCGCCGCCGCTAAACGCACCCAACAGATCTCCAGTGTCCGAACGGAAGCACGTGAGCGATACGCGGAAGCCGCAAAAGCGAAGTGGCACAACGTCCCGATGTCGCCCGACCGTGCGCTCTCTGAAATAGCTGACGCCCTCCCACCGCGGACCATCGTGGTGGACGATTCATCCAGCCACCGACTGTCCTTCAACCACTACATGCAGTCGCTGGCACCGGACGAACTCGTGTCCAAAAAGAGCGGGTCGATCGGATGGGGGCTCGGCGCAACCTTTGGGACCAAGCTGGCCAATCCAGATCGTCCCGTCGTTGGAATACTTGGTGATGGTGGAGCGATGATGACCATCCAGGGACTGTGGTCAGCCGCCAACGACAACATCCCGGGAGTTGTGGTCGTGCTGGACAACGGCGCCTACCGGGTTCTCAAGACCAACATGGACATCTACAAGCGAGACGTCATCAAAGAACCGGAGCCGGGCAGCAACTACCTCTTCATGGACTTCCCCACCCCATTCGATCTCTCGGTAATCGCACAGGGAATGGGCGTTCACGCAGAGCGAATAACCGACCCAACAGAGATAGGTCCGGCGCTGAAACGAGCCTTCGCATCCGGAAAACCAGCGCTACTGGACGTGGTGATCGACGGATCGGTTTAGGAGATCAGCCGAAATTGCAGCGCCTAGGAAACGTAGGAGGAGGTTAGGGGGTGGTTAATCTCTGCCGACAACACTTTCCAACCAGGGACGGCAAACAACAGTCATACCTCGGACCGAGATCCCAGTAAACAGCCACGCGCAACGCCCTGACCTTCAGCGATAATCCCGGCAACGGCACGCCCGTCGTCCCGACGCCAACGGCAACGTGCGGGCATCTCGAAATAGGAGAATCGAATGAGCACCTCATCTACACCGGCACTCCGCTACACCCCGCCAAAAGGCGAGTGGGAACGGCGCGATCCCGGCACGCTTGGATTCGACCCGGCGGCATTATCGGAAGCACTCAAGTTCGCTGAGGCCACAGAAATCGAATGGCCGAGGGATCTTCACGACCGCGCTCCGAAGGGTGAGAAGCATCCGAATGACCGCGCACTAGGCCCGCTGAAAGAGCGCAGCACCCCGGCCGGTCTGGTCATCCGTGGTGGTTACATCGTCGGCGAGTACGGCTACCCTTCCAGCGTCGAGATCACGTTCAGTTGCACCAAAAGCTACATCTCCACGCTGACCGGACAGGCGGTCGACCGCGGCCTGATTAACAACATGAACGACCGGGTCGCCGGTTACATCGACGATGGCGGTTTCAGCTCGGACCACAACTCACAGATCACCTGGCGACACCTTCTGCAACAGACGAACGAATGGGAAGGCGAGCTGTTCGGTCTCCCGGACATGATCGACCGCGGCCGAATCATCAGCACCGGCGCTCAGATGGACGCGGGCCACGACGACGGTCCACTGCCGCGACAAGAGTCCGGCACGTACTGGGAGTACAACGACGTCCGGGTGAACCGGACGGCGCTCTCGCTGCTACGACTCTACGAGGAGTCGCTTCCGGCAGTTCTGAAACGCAATTTCATGGACCCGATAGGTGCATCAGACGGCTGGCAATGGCACGGCTACGAGACCTCTAAAGTCGATCTAAACGGCGAGCAGGTGGAGTCGGTATCGGGTGGCGCCCACTGGGGCGGAGGACTGTGGATCGACACCTACGACCACGCACGATTCGGCCTCCTCTATTCGCGTCGTGGCCGATGGGGCGACAACCAGATCGTCTCCGAAGCGTGGATCGACGCCATGACAGAACCCTGTCCGATCAAGCCCGAGTACGGCTACCTGTGGTGGTTGAATCACGAGGGATCGATCTGCGACCTCGGATCACCGAAAAGCTTCGCAGCGCGCGGAGCCGGCGGGAATCTGGTGTTCATCGAGCCAGAGCGTGACATAGTGATCGTACTTCGCTGGTCTAACGACACTAAAGCCGTGCTGGATCGGATACTGGGTGCGCTGGCGGAGTAGTTAATAACTAGCAGACGAGGAGGACGAAATGGCAAATAAAGGATGGCCTATCGGAAGCATACAGTCGATGGCCGATGGAGTGAATCGCCAAGTAATTGACTATGAAAATTTCGGTACCTTACGGGTGTCCGCAAATGAGAACGAGTTCGTTAAAGTGCCAGCCCAGCATCCTGAAAACTAGCACGAACATGTCGATTCGTTTGGTTTCCAACTGCTAGGGTCAGCGAAAGGCGTCGTGAGTCTATTTCTATATTGGTCCAACAAAGGTGACGTACTGTTCCGCGTCGAGGGACCACGGTTACAGCGCGCTGTGAGAAATGGTGCAGGAGCTACGTCTCCGGACAAAGCATGGCAACTAGCAGTCAAGATATGGGCAGATTTTCAATCTGGAAATAAGAGTCGGAAGTAATGCCTGACTACAACATCAAAATGCTCGCAGCCGAGAACGCACTTGTTGGCGAAGGCCCCTGCTGGGACCCGCACGTGGGCGTCCTCTACTGGACCGACATCCGAACAGGTCGCGTCTTCAAGTACGACCCCGAGACCGGGGACAACGACCTAGTGCATCACGGCAAGTACGTCGGCGGTATATCAGTCAACAAGCAGGGTGGGCTGGTTTTCGGTACGTGGGAGGGCGTCATGCTCTGGCGCTCTGACGACGACTTCCAGTGGCTCCACCATGGACCTGTTTACGCCTTCAACGACTGCTTCGCCGGGCCACGTGGTGAGTTCTATGGCGGCGCGTACTGGGACGACAAGCCCGGCTACCTGTTCCGGTTTGAGCCAGACGGTCGAGTAGAGACCATCGCCGAAAACGTCGGTATCTCCAATGGCATGGGCTTCTCCTCAGACACACGGACCTTTTATCACACCGACTCGCTGCTTCGGACCATCTTCGCCTACGACCACAACCCCGAGACCGGCGCACTCTCCAATAAGCGTGAATACGTCAAACTTACCTCGGTCGACGGCATCCCGGACGGTATGACGGTCGATGCCCAGGGCCACGTCTGGTCAGCCAACTGGGGTGGAAGCTGCGTGATCCGATTCGACCCGGACGGCAAAGAAGAACGACGCATCAGCTTCCCGGCCACACAAACCTCCGCGCCCATGTTCGGCGGCGAAGGCTACGGCGATCTTTACGTCACCACGGCCTATGCCAGAACGGGTTCGTCTCCATCAGGGATGGAGCCAAACGGTTACGACTTCAACGCCCATCGCGGCGGCGAATTGTACCGGGCTCACGTCGGCGATCAGGGCATCCACGGCAAACCGGAGTTCGAGGCCAACTTCAACTGGGCGGGCCGATAACCAGGATGGAATACGTCAACTTCGGGAAGTCCGGAGTGAAGGTGTCATACGTCCAACGCCGGGTTCCGCAATAACGTGACGGCGAGGTCTCTTCTGGTTACTCTCTAACCTGAGAACACGAACAACTACCTTGAACTCAATGGGAACCCTATGGGGAGCGGCAACTAGTCCGATGGAATACGTCAATTTCGGAAAAGCAGGCGTCAAAATCTCACGCCTGGCACTCGGACTTGGATTTCGCGGCCAATCGGACGCCGACGAGGGTGAACGCGCCATCGAGCGCGCCATCGACCTGGGCATAAACTTCATCGACTGCGCCAACGTGTACGGACTTGAGGACGACCGCGCCAACGCCGGAACGTCTGAGCAGATTCTTGGCCGAATCCTGAAACGACACCGGGATGACCTGTTCATCTCGTCCAAAGTGTTCAGCCCCATCGGCCCCGGACCAAACGACAGCGGCGCGTCCCGATATCACATCATGCGCGAGATCGACCGCACGCTGGGTCGACTCGACACCGATCACATCGACGTCTACATCCTCCACGGCTACGACGATGAGACGCCGTTGGATGAGACGCTCCGTGCGCTGGACGACATCGTCACCGCAGGTAAAACGCGCTACATCGGCGTCTCCAACTACCGCGCGTGGCAGGTCGTGAAGTCGCTCTGGACGCAGGACAAGAACGGCCTAGATCCACTGATCTGCATCCAGAACCCGTACAACCTTCTCAATCGAGACCTAGAACTGGAAATGTTCCCCGCCGTGCAGTCCCACGGCTTCGGCGTCATGACCTACAGCCCGCTCGCCGTAGGGTTGCTATCCGGAGCCTACGT
>CAUZRH010000143.1:0-5034 GCA_963582115.1 Dehalococcoidia bacterium | reverse complement strand
ACTCACCCCGGATATCGAGACATCGCCGGACACAGAGAAGAAATGTCGGAACTGTGGTCTCAGCGCTGAATCCAACGTGTTGAACTGCCCGCGCTGCGAATACTCCGAGTGGCGTGCATCTGGCCCGTCGGTATTCGCTGACCCGTTCACTCTCTCAGAGGCTGACAAACTCGGTCGTAAAGACAAGACGCGGGAACAGGCCGTCTTCACCAAAATCACCTTGCTCACGCTGCTGGCCATCTCACTTTCACTAGGAATGGCGGAGGTGCTAATTTGGAGCCAGCATGAAGACCCGGCGCTGGCCGGATATGAGGACCTGGCTGAAGCCAGCGCTCACCTCGATCTTCCTTTGGTCAAACGCCTGGAGACCGCATCCGGAAACGGCGAAACTCGGGTCGATCTGAATCCGGTTGATGCGAACGTCCTGGGAATCGACGTCCTCTCATTCAGGGCCAGGTTTGGCGGGATCGAGACGGCGATCACACTGAGTACCGATCTCGAAGACGGAGATCCGCCACCGGAGCCCGTATACAGGCAGTTCAGGGCAGACGTTTTCGCACAGCCGGATATCGCGGCCGAGCGATTTATCTTCCGATTCCACATCCCCACGACGTGGCTTGAACAACACGATATCGAGATGCCCAAGGTCCGCCTGTGGGCACACAACAGGTCGGAATGGGCGCCCCTTGAGACCTTCAACATCGCCATCGAAGACGGCGTCGCCACCTTCCTGGGCTTCTCGCCGGGACCGGGCGACTTCGCTATCGGGGCGCTTCCGTAAGTACCCGGTAGCGTCCAGCCTCTAAGGCCGGACCACGCTCCCGTCAGCACGGCGGGGAGCGGACCACGCACCACCGAAAGCTCGTTCCTGGAACGGGAACTTGGCGGCTAGCTCTTCGTCGATGTCGATACCCAGTCCGGGCTTGCCGTTCGGCCACATGTAGCCGTCGTGGACCTCCGGGCTGCCGGGGAACACCTCTCGTGTGCGGTCGCCGAAGATCGAGTACTCCTGGATGCCGAAGTTGCTGGTGTTCAGGTCCAGCATCAGGTTCGCTGCGTGGCCCACAGGAGACGTGTCACCCGGGCCGTGCCATGCCGTGCGGACGCCAAATGCCTCACATAACGCCGCCAGCTTTCGCGCTGGAGTGAGCCCTCCGATCTGCGAGACGTGCACGCGCATGAAGTCGAGCAATCGATCCTTCACCATCGGAGTCATCTCGTGAGGGTTGTTGTAGAGCTCGCCCATAGCGATCGGCGTGGACGTCTGCTCCCTCACCATCCGGAAATACTCCTGATCTTCAGGCGGGAACAGGTCCTCCAGGAAGAAGAGCTGGTACTGCTCGACCTCCTTCGCCAGCCACACGCCAAGGATCGGGGGGATGCGCTCGTGGACATCGTGCAATAGTTCCACGTCGAACCCGATGTTGGAGCGCAGATGTTCGAACAACGCCAGGGCTGAACGCATGTAAGGCCGGGGCTCAAAAACGCCGCCAGGGTGCGCGTACTTCAGACTGGGATCACGCTCTTCGATGCGTTTCGTGATCCAGCGCGGGCCTTCGTCCGGGGTGGTCGAACTAGTTTCGATGTTTGCCGAGCCGCGCCCACCGGTGCCATATGTGGCGAAACCGCCCGGGGTCTCGATCTGGACCCGGATGTGGTGGTAGCCCTCCTCCATGAAGCCACGGACCTCATCTTCGACCTCCGCGTTCTCGGCACCCTTGGCGTGGACGTATACCGCCGCCGCCTCGCGTGCCTTGCCGCCAAAGAGGTCATACACGGGCATGTTGGCCATCTTGCCCTTGATGTCCCAGAGCGCCTGGTCGACGCCCGACATGGCGTTGTTTAGGACCGGGCCGTTGCGCCAGTAAGACGAAATGTAGCTCGACTGCCACACGTCTTCGATGTCTGCGACGTCTCGGCCGATCAGGAAAGGCCTAAGGTAGTCATCGAGGGCCGTTTTGACGGCGGTTGGACGCTGCGTGAATGTCGCACAACCGATCCCGTAAAGACCCGGATCCGACGTCTCGATCTTCACGATCACAAGCCGAATTCCGTCCGGCTCGGTGAAGATAGTCCGGATGTCCCTGATCTTAACGTTGCTCATTCGTTCTCCCGGGAGACTGGATGCCCGCTCCTAGAGTAGGAGAGGTTGGGGTGGTTAAGTACTGCGATCACGTTAACTGAATTGCGAAAGTGATTTTACAGGCGAAACAGCACACTCCAACCCGGAATGTTCAACAAGGCGGGAATTCGATCGACCCTCTGGTTGTCCATTTGAATTCCAAACACCAACGTTGAAGCCCGGCGCGACCCACCTCCAAACCTACTCCCTGCCTAGGGTGGGTAAATTCGGGCGATCACGAACGTTAAAGACAGAATCGACGTATCTGCCCCTTCTCCCCTTACGGGAGAGGGGCTGGGGTGAGGGGTACACCAATCACCTACTCCCACGGAACCTCAAGTAGCTCATCGCCCCAGATCACCGGGCCGTCGTACACGCTGGTCACTTCTTTCAACGCCTGCGCGTGCATCACCGGCTCATCCATTGCGGGGATCTGGTGTACCAACGCAAGCCGCTTCACCCCGGCATCCTTCGCCGTCTGCCCGGCTCCATAAGTGCCTGTTTCACTATCGCCGTACGCATTGCCTTCGTGCGCGCTCTCCAGACGAATGCACTCCATAACCAACAAGTCAGCTCCGTAAGCCAGATTTGTCAGGGAGGTACAGGGTCGGGTGTCGCCCGAAAACACGATCGAACCCTCGTCGGAATCGATTCGGTACGCCAGCGAATCCAGATAGGGCTGAACGTGCTCCACCGGGGCCGCCGTGATCTCCCAGTTCTTGCCGGTAGCGATCGTGCCGGGGCCGATATCGCGGGCGTTGATCTTTGGCGCCCGTCGCGGCAACTTCCCGCCGCGCTCAACGTAAGCACCAAGAGACAGCGGGTGGTTCGTGCGGGCCACGATGTCGTGCCAGAACGCGCCGACGCCTTCTCCCAACAACCTCTCGGTTAGCTGCTCGGTAAGCGTAGGCCCATATACGTTCAGCTCGTTCTCTTTGCCGATCGACATGTCGAACCGAGTAAGAAGAAATGACGGGTAGTCGGCGTCATGGTCGGAGTGGTGGTGGGTGAAAAACAGGTTGTCCACCTGGGTCGCCATGAAGCCAGCTTTTGCCAGCTTGTACGTTGCGGCGAACCCACAGTCGAACATCATCCACTCACCGCCGATGCCGACCAGGAATGATGTGCCCCAGCGCGCGGTGTGGGGAGTGGGTGTACCGGAACCGAGGATGATCACTCGAGGCGGCATAAAATTCTCCCGGGAACTGAGATGGTCCCCTCCGGATGCCGAATGCCCGGGGAAGAGGGTTGGGGGTGGTTATATCAAGTGACAAGGCGATTGGTCACTGCCACCAGACTCCGGCTGCGAGTCTACTAACGTTCCAGCAGAAACCGCCCGGAACTTCTGGCACGGATCGCCACCAACCCGCAAACTCGCGCGATACTCCCTCCAGATTCTTAGAAACAGCCCGGACGGGCCCAGCATGAGGAGACCCACTTGAAAGCGTGCACATGGCTTGGCGGCGGCAATTTCGAGTACGGCGATGTCCCGGACCCGGTCATCGGCCCGGATGACGTAATGGTCCGTATTGGCACGGTGGGCGTATGCGGGACTGACGTACACATCACGCAGGGCCTCTTCCCGGCGACTGCGCCCCAGATCCTGGGCCACGAGGCATCGGGTGAGATCATCGACGTGGGGGCAAACGTAAGCCGGGGCCGTATCGGCGAGAACGTCGTACTCAACCACAGCACGTCATGCGGAGAGTGTGACGGTTGCCTGACATGGACGGTGTCTCGATGTGAACGGAACACGCAGAAACACGAGTTCTTCGCAGAGCTGGCGTCGGTGCCAAATGCCTCCGCAGTGCCGATTCCCGCGGGCTTGGATGTTGAGGTTGCGTCGATCACCGAGCCCGCATCTTGCTGCCTGTCGGGAGTGAGCCGACTTCGTATCGACGACAGCGCAGTGGGACTGGTGATTGGCGGAGGGATGATGGGCCTCATGACGGCCGCGTTCCTCAAATCGTACGGGGTGGCGACCGTTGCGATCTCAGAACCGGTCGAATACCGGCGTGACTTCGCAGCCCAGATCGGAATCGACATTCAGCACGATCCTGCCGAATCCAGCATCGAGAATTTCGTTGCCGATCTCACAAACGGCAAGGGACTCCATATCGCAGCCGAGGCCGTCGGCAAGCCAGAGCTGGTTGCCAAGTGCGTCGAGCTTGTACGTCCGAGGGGCCAGGTGCTCATGATCGGTGTCGCACCTTCGGGCGCACCGCTCCCGGTCGATCTTTACGACATGCAGTACCGGGAAGTTACTTTGCAATCAGGCTTCGGTAGAGGCGATGTCTTCAACCAGACACCGGGCGAGCTGGCAAAGCTGAATCTGGACGGCGTCATTACAGGCCGATATGCGCTACAGGACGTCCCGCAAGCAATCATCGATTCCGGCGAAGGCAAGGGCGTGAAGCTGGTCATCAAGCCGAACGGGTAGGTGTGACCAGGTTGATAGTGGAGTTAGGAACGAGATTTGTATGGATACGCCCAGCGAATTTGAAGACATGATCGAGGGCCTGCCGCGACGTTTGAAGTGTCTCGAGGAGTGCCCCTCAATGAAAAGGGACAATCTTCGCAACATTCCTGAAACCGGGATTCTAACCGTTCTCCAAACCCAGTTAACTCGGTGATTTCAAAGCTATGGCATACGCGCCACCTTCACCGCACAATAGGGCGTTATGGCTGAGACATCCGGAGACCCGGGGGCATACACAGCAGTGCGCGCAGCGGCGCCCTTGCCGCACGTACTTCGCGACGGCCAGTTCCGCCGATTCATTCTGTCCACCCTCACGTGGAGCACGGGCCACATGCTCGTGTTTATGTCCAACAGCTTCCTGATTTACGACATCACCGGGTCTGGTCTATGGCTCGCCGCACTTGGCGCGTCGCTGGCCGTCCCGCAGTTCATC
>CAUZRH010000142.1:0-5068 GCA_963582115.1 Dehalococcoidia bacterium | reverse complement strand
CACCCCCGTCGATCCTCTTTTGTGGCGTCCGCGCCTCGTTCCGTGCTCCATACACGAACCACCTTGACCGTGACGCGCGCCCGGAACATCATTGCCCCATCGCCGATGCGCATGATCCTCAGGATCTCCCGGAGAGAAGTGAAATATCAATGCTTGGCGCACTAACCGCGGTTTACTCGACCCAAACGCCGAATTGAGGAACACTACGTTGGCCGTCAAAACAGTCACTACCTACGATCCCCCATGCCGGATGCCGAACGGTCTCCAGTGGTTCGAAGACGAGCTTTACGTCATGGACCAGCAGACCGATCAGGTCTACGTCATGAACGACGAGGGTTACACAACAAGGGTCATGGATACGCCGACGGAAAACGGCTCTGGCATCACGGTCGGCGGCGGATTCCTATGGACGGCATCTAACGGGGTCACTAATTTCAGGGAGTACCGTCCGACGGACACCCACATCGGCTGGATCTACCAGCTTGATCTCAAGACCGGCGCGTTTGTAAATCGCTGGCGCACGCCGGACGGCGGCGGCATCCACGGCCTTGAGTGGGACGACGGCAGGCTCTGGGTCACGGCGTTTAACCCCAAGGCTATTCACATCTGTGACCCGTCCGACGACATGAGGGTTCTCGAGACGTTTGAAGTACCTACCGAACGTTTGCACGGGCTAGCCCTCGATGGTGACGGTATCTGGTGTGCCCACACGTCAGATCAGGTGATCATCAAGTACGACACAGAGTCCGGCGTAGAGCAGGATCGTATCGTGTTCGGCGATGACTCCCCGGCACCGCACGGACTGACCATCAAGGACGGCGAGCTCTGGTATTCAGACGCCATGATGATCAGCGGCGTAGGCCATGACGACCCTGTAAGGGAAGGACCAGAAATAGGCCGCATAACCAGGTAGCAGGCATACCTGCACCGAATCCTGACGGGGGCTGGCACGCCTGCACCTTATCGTAGCGGGCCCTTTCGTTAATGGTGCATTGACGGTTTCCTACCGTAGGGGCGTATGGCAATTCGCCCACAGGCAGCAACGTCGTCCCTTCTCCCTCGTGGGAGAGGGCTAGCGTGACGGAGCACAAAAGTCTTCGCGTGAACGTTGTTAGTTCGCTGACAGACCGATAAGTGAAGTTGCCTCGACCACGCTCGGGGTGACACGCCGGACCACAGCCCATGATCGGAACGAGGAACACTCAATGGCATACGTTGTAGACAGCCATCACCACTTCTGGGATCTGGCCGAGTTCGCTTACGACTGGATGCCGCCCGGCGACAACGTCCTGCGACAGGATCGAATGCCGCATAACCTGCGACCGCTCATAGAGGGCGTTGGGGTTCAGAAGACGGTGGTCGTCCAGGCCCACTCCTCTGTAGAGGAAGCGCGCTGGTTGTTGGAACTGGCTGCTTCAAACGACTTCGTTGCCGGGGTAGTCGTGTGGGTTGAACTGGCCGACCCGGATGTCGGCAACACGCTGGACATCCTCCAGGACGACCCCTATTTAAAGGGTGTGCGACATATCTGGCACGACGAACCGCACAATGCCTGGATCATGCGACCTGCGGTCTTGAACGGCCTCAAGGAATTAGCCAAAAGAGACATACCGTTCGATCTCCTTCCTCGACCCCAACATCTGCCCTACATCCCGCGAGTGCTGGACGCCGTTCCCGATCTGCGAACCGTCGTCGATCACATCGCAAAACCGCTCATCTCCGAAGGCGTGTTCGAGCCCTGGCTCTCGGACCTCAGGCGCGTTGCTGAGATCCCGGGCGTCCACTGCAAGGTGTCCGGCATGGTGACAGAGGCCGACACAGAAAAATGGAAGCCCGACGACCTCACACCGTACGTCGCCAACGTCGTAGAAATGTTCGGCTACGACCGTCTAATGTTCGGCAGCGACTGGCCCGTCTGCACACTCGCCGGAACCTACGAGCAAGTATTTCGAGCGGCCGAATATGTGCTTGGCCCGATGTCAGACAACAACCGCGCCGCCGTCTTCGGCGGGAATGCTGAACGGTTTTACGGGCTGTAAAAATCATCCTTAACAATTATGATCTTCGGTCGGCCTTCTGAAATTATCAAACTACTGCATCTTCACAGTTTCCAGACAATTGGCGTCTAAGATGAATGTGCCTTCCGACACACGCATTCAGGATGATGGTCGATCAACGGTCATTGATGTCAATTACGGGGGCAGTTATAGAGTCCCTGCCAATGTCCGCACTTCTTTCCGCCCGCAATGTGACCAAGGTCTACGGCCAGACTGTAGCCCTGAATGACGTGACGCTTGACGTCGAAGCGGGCACGACCGGGCTGCTGGGCGCTAACGGCGCTGGAAAAAGCACGTTGATGACCCTGTTCCTTGGGATCATCCAGCCGACCTCCGGCCAGTTCAGCGTGTTCGGCGAAGACGGCGGCGACCCGATCCATGCCCACCGGCTGATTGGCTACTCCCCCGAGTACGAATGTCTTCCGCCAAACGTGTCCGCCGCCGAGTTTGTGATGCATATGGCACGCGTGAGCGGTCTTCCACGTAGAGAGGCGAGAACCCGCGCTACGGACGTCCTACGGCACGTCGGGTTGGACGAAGAGCGATACCGGCCGATGGGCACCTACTCCACCGGGATGAAGCAGCGCGCCAAGCTCGCACAGGCGATCGTCCATGACCCGCAGCTCGTGTTGCTCGACGAGCCGACCGCAGGGCTGGACCCTGCCGGTCGGCAGGAGATGCTTGAGCTGATCGCACGCACAGGCCATGAGTTCGGAATCTCGATGCTTATCTCGTCTCACCTTATGGGCGACATCGAGCGAACCTGTGATCGCATCATCGTGCTTGAGGCGGGTGGCCTGCTGGAGCAGGGCGAAGTCTCCCGATACACGACCGATACCGAGACGCTGGTGCTGGAGTTCGACGAGGGCATAGAGGCCGTCGCCGAAGCGTTGTCACGATGGGGAATCGTGTCTATATTTGAAGGTCGAGCGTTGGTGATTGAAGACGCCTCCCCGGACGATCTGGACACGATACGTGACGTCGTCGTAGAGACCGGCGCCCTTCTCCACAGGCTGGCACCACGGGCACACTCTCTAAGCGATATCTTCCGGAGGCCGGTCCAGTAATGTCGCAGTCTTTGGGAGATAACCCACAAACCCCGCAAACCCTGCAAATAAAGAGCCAGCCAGAGGGAGAAGTCTTCGACCTTGGCTACCGCCACTATGACGGCCCGAGAGGCGGACGTGGCACGGCGTTCTTAGCGCTGTATTCGGACGGGTTACGTACCGTGATGGGGTTGGGTCGCGGCGTGCCGGCGAAGATCATGCCGACCATCTTCGCCCTCCTTGCGCTCGGCCCGGCGCTCTTCATCGTGTCCCTTACGAGTTTTGTCACGTTGTTCGCCAGTGATCCTGACGAGATAGAACTGCCCGGGCACGAGGACTACTTCCAGTTCACATTCATCATCATGCTGCTCTTCGCCGCCATAATCGGACCGGCGCTACTCAGCCCTGACCGGCGCAACTCAGTCCTCGCCCTGTATGCCGTGCGTCCACTCAAGTCGCTGGACTACTCCCTGGCGCGCTGGTTGGCATTTTTCACCTTCTCGGTCGCATTCGCATTGATTCCGCAGGCCTTGTTATATCTGTCATTCCTGCTATACGACGACAGTCCAGGTGGGTACATAAAAGACCACGGGAGGGACCTGGCGTCGTTCATCGGGGTCGGCTTGATCCTGGCCGCTTTTATGACAAGTCTCGCGATGGCGGCTGCGTCACTGACAACGCGTCGAGCGTTCGCCTCCGCCGGGGTGATCGCCTTCATATTCATTACGGCCGCGGTCGGCGGGTTTGGCCAGGAAATACTGACATCTGACGAAGATCGCCAAAAGTATCGTCAAGAACACGAACCTTTCAAGCAGCACGATGGCCCTCAGGCTCCTGACGGAGACGCCGCACACTATCTACAGCTACTCATACTCCCGGACAGCGTGGTCGAGGGATTAACAGGATGGATATTCGGGAGCCGAACCGAATTCCCGATCTCGCCGTGGTGGAACGTGGCCACCATCTCCGCCATCACCGGAGTAGCGTTCGGCATCACGGGATTCCGGTACAGGAAGTTTGGAGCCTGATAGATGACCATCTCCAGCACAGAACCCGCCAGGGATGCCGAGGCCACACAGAACAATAATTCTGGTGTTGAGTCGACCATCCCGACGATCAGAGTAAGCAACGTCTCGAAATGGTTCGGCGATGTCGTTTCAGTGAACGATGTATCTCTTGAAGTCCGTCCCGGATTAACCGGCCTTCTTGGACCCAACGGCGCCGGCAAGACCACACTCCTCAGGATGATCTGCGGACTAACCCGCCCGTCCGGTGGAGAAATCACGGTTCTGGGAGAACAGGTCCAGAACAACCCCGAACTCTATCGGCGCATTGGCGTGATGCCAGAGCATCAGTCGACGTACGACTTCATGTCCGGGCGTGAATTTGTAGAGCTAAACGCCCGGCTACAGCAAGTCCCGGATGTCAGCGAAGCGGTGGATAAGGCGATCGAACAGGTTGACATGCAGGACGCCCAGAATCGGTCGTTAGGCGGCTACTCCCGTGGAATGAAGCAGCGGATGCGGCTCGCCGCCGTCATGGTCCATGACCCGGAAATACTCTTACTCGACGAACCTCTGAGCGGAACCGACCCCCGGCAACGCATAGAGTTCCAAGAGCTCATGGACCGGCTGGCCGAAGAAGGCCGCACGATCATGATCTCCTCCCACATCCTTGAAGAAGTGGAGGCCGTAGCAGATCGAATCCTGCTGCTGGTATACGGAAAGCTGGCAGCGTCCGGCGACTACCACGTGATTCGGCAGAAGTTGAGCGATAGGCCCTACGTCGTACGCGTCGGCGCAACAGACGTCCGTGCCCTTGCCGCAGGACTGATCACCGAACCCTCTGTCGAATCGATATCGATGGACGGGGAGGGGTATATCCAGATTTTGAGTCGAAGCGTTCGTGAACTTCAGATAGCAATCCCAAAGGCGGCGCAGACGCTCGGGATTCGGCTAACTCGCG
>CAUZRH010000141.1:0-5084 GCA_963582115.1 Dehalococcoidia bacterium | reverse complement strand
GGTACCCCTCCGCCCATGGCGTCGTAGAACTTGTCCAGCGTCAGGCTCGGGTCCTTCTCGTTAGCAGCCTCCCAGCGCCGTCGGTGCTGACGACTTTTGAGGATGCCCACACAGATCGTGTTGATCAGGATGTTATCAGCGCCGTAGTCCTTGGACATGGCCTTTGTCAGGGAGATGCCTGCCGCACGTGACAGGGACGTAGGCAGAGAGCCGGCCCCGGAAGCCTTGCCACCCGGCGTGGTGGTGTTGATAATCCGGCCACCGCCGCGCTGCTTCATGTGCGGAAGGGCAGCGCGTGAGCAGTGAATCGCCCCGTATACCTTGATGCCGAGGTCGGTCTCCCACGTCTCGTTTTCGACCGTCTCAAACTTCCCTGCAGATGAAGTTCCGGCGTTGTTTACCAGAATGTCCAACCCGCCCCAGGTGCCGACCACGGTATCGACCATGCTCTGGACCTGCGCCTCATCGGTTACGTCTGCGGCGATGCCCATAATGTCGTTGTTGCCGGTCTCTTTCTTGATTTCATCCGCCGTCCTATCAAGGTCCGCCTGCGTTCGAGCCACGATGGCGACCTTTGCGCCTTCCTCGGCCATAGCCGTAGCTGCGGCCCTGCCGATTCCTTCACTTCCGCCGGTGACGATGGCGACTTTTCCTGTGAGTCCAAGATCCATGTTAGTGGGCCTCCGTTGCCAATTGTTGAGTGGGGATTGCGGTTCGACCGCGTCAGTATGTCGAGGTGAAATACAAAGCTTGACCCCGTTTAAAGGGCAGCGGCATTATACGTCCGTTTACGCGAATTCAGGTCGTTGACATTCGGGTCCGGGAATGGCCGCGTTAGTCGGTTTCGTCCCCGACGCGGTACGACTCGTCCAGCAGGTCGACGACGTAGCGAACCTGCGCCCCCTCGCCAGCTCTGACCAACGCCTGTTCCATCTGGATCACGCAGCCCGGATTGGCGGTCGCCACCACGTCAGCGCCAGTGGCAACGATGTGGACCGTCTTGCGGGCTGCCAGTCGCAAGGACATTTCCGGCTCGAGCAGCGAATAAGTTCCCCCTGATCCGCAACAGATCAACGACTCATCCATCTCAACGAACTCGACGCCGGGGATGGCGTTCAAAAGCTCTCTTGGAGGTGCGGTGATGCCCTGCGCCAGTCCCAGGTGGCAGGAGTCCTGGTAGGTGACCTTGAGGTCCTTGCCGTTGGTCGAAAGGGAGCCCTTCGGTTTTTCGAACCCAAGTTCGCTCAGGAACTCGTGAATGTCCTTCGTACGCTCGGCGACCTCTTCCGCCTTCTCGGCGTACTTCGGGTCGTTCGCGAGCAACTCGCCGTACTCCTTCATCGTCGATCCGCATCCAGCTGCTGCGACAATGATGGCGTCGGTCTCTACTTCCAAGAAGGCGTCGATATTTCGACGGGCCATCTCTCGTGCGGAGTCACGCTCGCCGGAGTGGGCATTCAGCGCCCCACAGCAACCCTGAGTTTCAGGCACATAAACCTCGACACCGTTGCGGGCCAGAACTCGTGTGACGGCTTCCAGCGTGGGGCCATGGGTGAGCCGCATGACGCAGCCCCCCAGCATGGCGACGCGGGCGCGCACTTCGCCCTCCGCTCGAATTATCTGGCCCGATGTAATAAAGAACTTATCGCCAAGTTTGGGGAGGTACTTCTCAAGCGATCCACCGGGAGCGAGACGCACAGCGCCGGTCTTCCTGGCGAAGGTCTGTAGGCCGGAATTCTGGTAGATCCTGAGTGCGCCGCCGATGCGGTTGAGTCGCTTAGGATTTGGAAGTACGCCGTTGAATCCAATGTTCCGGGCACGCCGCTGTTTGAACCCTCGCTTGAAGGTGCTCTCCACGTTGGCGCGTGTCGCTTCCATCAGCCGCCCGTATGGCACACCGGACGGGCATACCACTTCACACGCACGGCACTGGAGGCACTTGTCCCAGTGGCCGACTATCGCAGGAGTGATCTCTGTGCGGCCTTCCTCGACCGCTTTCATCAAGGCGATTCGGCCGCGTGGAGACTCAGCTTCGAGGCCCGTTTCAAGATAAGTCGGGCAGGACTGTAGGCAGAACCCACAGTGAACGCACTTGTACATATCTTCGGGCGACGGAACGTCAGGGCCGCGAAAGTTGCTGGCTCGCTGTGTAGCAGGTGGTCGGGAATTGGTCGACATCTAAATCCTCCCGGCGAAACGGCCCGGGGACAGCGTCCCGGTGGGGTCGAACTCTTGCTTCATTCGTCGCATCACTTCAAGCGGCGGGCCAAGGTCTCCGAACACGTCGATTTCGGACTTAATATCTAATGGACAGCGTTCGATCATGCAGGCACCGCCCGCGCTGGAAATAGTGCGCTTAGACGACTGTACGAGCTCTGTCGACACGTCGCCCCGATAGTGGGCTTCGACCGTCCCAAATCCGATCTGGGCGACCACGTGTGCGTCGTCGGCATTCTCCGAATTGGACAGGGCGTTGACCAGGCCAAAGGCGACAGTCGGTTTTACCGTCGTACGAACGGAGAATGTTGGTGCCGGGCTTTGCTCTCCCGCAAGCGACCAGACTCCGTACTGTGCCTCGTCCTCAAGCACGACAAATCTCTCGGCCATGACGCCGCCCAACATAGCGGCGGTGTCGCTCAACTGTCGCTCCACGGTGGCCGGACCGTCGGCCAGGGCGATCAGCAGCATTACTGCGTTATCGGACGCAGTGCCTGAGTTCTGTGCGGCCAATTCACCGGCGTGTGCGGCTGCGCGCTTACCTGCGACCAGGGTTACGGCCTCAGGCATGAACGGCCCGTTCGTGATGCGCATTCCGGCGACAGCGGCAGATTCGGCCGAGTCAAACCACGCAACCACCGTGCGCATAACCTGTGGGACCGGACCGATCTTGAAGGCGACCGTAGTAATGGCTCCAAGGGTTCCAAGAGCACCGATGTGGAGCCGTGCCATGTCGTACCCGGCCACGTTCTTAACGACGCTTCCGCCGCTTTTGGTTTGAGTGCCATCAGCCTGGACGAGCGACATGCCGATCACGAAATCACGCACACCGCCGTATCGCCCACGTAGAGGTCCGACGCTGTTGGAGGCCAGCGATCCACCGATGGTTGCCGTATCCGGGGACTGTACGTCAAAGGGAAGCCGCTGGTTGTTCTTGCCTAACTCAGCCTGAAGGGCGGAGAGGGTCATTCCGGCTTCTGCGACCACAACAAGATCCGGCGGCCGGTAATCAACGATCTGGTTCAGCCCTGTCATATCCACGGCAACGTCGTATCTGTCGATCTTGTTACCGACGTGCATGCGCGTCCCGCCACCCCAAATGACCGCGGCCTGCTTGGCGGCGTTGATCGTCTTAAGTGTCGATGACAGCTCGTCGACGGATGCCGGGTGTTCGATCCGGGATGGTGTTATGCCATCAAGTTCGTAGGAATCAGGCAATGGAGTTGTTCAAAGTCCTTGGACGTAAATGGGGGCGTTTATGGGGGGAGATCAGGAGCTACGCTGCGCCGGTTCCGCCCAGTGGTGGGATTGAGAATGCTGGAGGGTAGTCGGACGGCTTATCGGCGGCGAACTCATCGGCTATGCGGCGAACCTCCGCCATCACGTCAGGTGAAGCGTCTTCAGACCAAGCGTCGATTATGCCTTCGATATGGTCCTCGCGCCGTGCTCCAACGATCGTAGATGTGATGCCGGGGGACTCACGTACCCACTGGAGAGCCAATCGCATAGTTGTGTTGCCTGACTTCTGCGCTAGATCACCCAGCATGTCCACCACGTCAAACATGGCGTCATTCCAGTAGCGGTTGACCAGCGGGTTTCCACGGGCGGCATCCCTGTCCCCAAACTTGCTATCGGCGTCCGGCACTTCCTTTGATCGGTTGTGCTTGCCGGTCAACATGCCGTTCGCCATTGGGCTGTATGCCGTCGCACCAACGCCCTGATCGACGCACAACTCCAGCATATCACGGGCCATTCCTGGGCGGAGAATGTTGTATTCGGACTGGATGCAATCAAAGCGGGCGAGGTTCTTCACGTCTGACGTCCAGATCCCCTCCATCAGCAACCATGCCGGGAAGTTGGAGACGCCTATGTAGCGGATCTTGCCGGAACGACGGAGATCCGTGAGGGTCTCCAACGTTTCCTCGAGGGGGGTGGTCGGGTCAGGCGCGTGAATGATGTAGAGGCCGATATGGTCTGTCTGGAGGCGCTTCAAGGACGCATCTACGGCGTTCATAAGGTGATAGCGAGAAGTGCCGTAGTCGTTCGGGCCCGGGCCTGTTGGCGCCCAGAACTTGGAGGCCAGCACGACGTCGTTATGCTTTTTGCGAGATCGCAGGTACTCACCGATTACGGTCTCAGATTTGCCGTTAGCGTACTGATCGGCCGTGTCGATGAAATTGACGCCGAAATCCAGCGCCTGGTCCAATATGCGGTGGCTTGTCTCGGGCGAAGCGCCAAAGGGGTCGTCGAAGTTAGCGCTGCCGAGGCAAAGCTCGGAGACCTTGAGTCCCGTGCGTCCGAGGTTTTTATACTGCATTAAGTTGTCTTCCTGGTCGTTCTGATCTGGCTGGGTCGTCCTAGTTCAAATCCACCCAGCGGTCCTCTTTGGAAGATAGGAAGGCCGCATCCACAATCTCCGCCGCCTTCATACCGTCGTAAAAGCTCGTCCTGACAGGCGCACCGCCAAGGATGGCGTCAACAAACTGTCTGTAGGGCTGTGGGTACTCCGGTCCCATTTCGACATCTTGAAGCACGCCGGAGACGCCGTGTACACCAAGTATTCCGGTGATGCTGTCGTTCTCAAGCCGACCGTCTGATCCTGATATCTCGATCCGAGGTGCGGTGCGGCCGTCGGCATCGTTCCCCTTGGAAACGAAGCTGGTGTGGACAACGGCGTACCCGCCGTTTACCCACTCAAGCAGATAACCACCGGAATCCGGCACGTCGACATCGACGACTTCGCCGTTAGCGAACGTCCTGTTTGGAACGGCAGTCGTAAGAAGTGCGCAGACCCTCTTAATTTCGCCACCAAGGAAACGTGCCATGTCGAACACGTGGATCAGCTCGTATACCGGCCCGCCGCCGTC
>CAUZRH010000140.1:0-5103 GCA_963582115.1 Dehalococcoidia bacterium | reverse complement strand
ACCATGTTGAAGGTGTTGTAGTCGCTGCCGACGTTTTCGAGCGTGTGCTCAAACCACAGCATTTCGATACCGGTGATTTTCAGGCTATCTAGTGACATCTGGTCCTTCGTTTCTTTCATTTCGGGGGGCTATGAATATTGCTGTCGGGGTGCAGCGATGTTGTCCCTGACCAAGACTTCTCCCTCACCCTAACCTTCTCCCGATGGGAGAGGGGACTGATTCGAGTTTGCGGCTGAGGCGCTCTTACTTGAAGACACTGAAGTAGGACTCAAAAAACCGGTCTGAATCGACAGTGATACCCACGCTGTGAGGGCCGTTGTCGTCCGGGGTCCACTCCGTGACACCATCGTCCCGATCGTCGCCCCGTGTTACGACGGACGTTCCGCTCTGGAACTCTACGACCGAATCATCGAACAGCGTCACGGCGGCCAGGGGGTCGTGGAAGTTCAAGATCGCTCGTTCATCGAACCAGACCGACGACATCTCGTATACCGGCTTTAGCAGCGGGTGCTGGAAGTACTCTTTGACCTCGTCCGAGTTCATCGTGACTCTGGTCGTTACATCCAGCCCGAGCGACGTGTGTCCGGGAGCGTCGGTCTCGTACACAATTCTTGCGGCCGCCGGATCACAGTGCGCGTTCCATTCTGCCGACGGTGTGCCGTGATACGGGTCGATGAAGCGACCCAGCATTAGTTGGAGTGACTTCAACAGGCCGGGAACATCCGGGTGCTTTGTAAATAGATTTGCGACGTTCGTCATTGGGCCCACGGCCAGCAGAACGGCCTCGCCTGGCTGGGAGCGAATGGTGTCGGCCATGAACTCGACGGCGTCATCGTCGCCGAACTCGGTCTCGTGTGACCAGTTCGGCAGCACCGATGCCTGCTGTACGCGTGGTTGGCGGGTGGGACCATCCAGCCGGTCTTCTGATCCCGGAACGATTCGTATGTCCTGCCCCGCAGTCTTACAGATGGCGCTGACGAGTTTGGCACGTTCGATTGGCTGCCCTGAAACGGTAGTAATTCCCAGTATTTCGCAGCGGGGTTGTGCCAAGAGGTATGCGAGGGCGACAGCGTCGTCGATGTCCGATCCGATATCGGTATCGAACAAGATTTTGACCTTATCGTCGCTCACTTATCACTCCTTTTTCTAGGGGTCGAGTTTGGTGATGGAATCGTAGCACCGTCAAGAGTTCTATCCTGTTGCCGGTCGGTGTCGGCCGTGGAAGAATGCGCCACCGATGGTCGTCGAGGTCAAGATACGACACGGGGAACTGGTCCCGGATCGGATCTTGCTTGAGGGCTTGATCCCGGACGGGTTCGAACGCGTGGCGTCAGAGTCGAAAGATGTGTTCCGGATCTCGGTGTTCCCGGATGCCTGATTCCTTTCTAACCAACCAGAAACTTACGGAGTGGCGACTGCCATGCATTACGAAGGCGAACGGACATACGGCTGCCGGATTTCCAGCGCCTGGACCTATCGCGGCCTGCGAACCGTGTTGCTCGAGAATGAAGTTCTGCGCGTCATTGTGCTGGCAGACAAGGGCGCAGACGTCTACAGCATCGTCCACAAGCCCTCGGACACCGATTTCATGTGGCGGACGCCGTGGGGCGTCAGGGATCCTCAAAAGTTCATCCCGACCACCGGCGGCGCAGAGAACAACTGGCTGGACGTGTACGAGGGCGGCTGGCAGACGGTGGTCCCGCACGGTGGCTATCCGTCGACCGTAGCAGGAGCCGAGTTGGGGCTACACGCCGAGATGAGCACGATGCCGTGGGACGTCGTTATCGACGAGGACACCCCGGAGCGTGTGGCTGTTACCTTCAGCGCACGCGGGTATCGCACGCCGTTTTCGGTCACCAAGACGCTCACGTTGGAATCTGGCAGCGGCGTGCTGACGCTGGACGAGACGGTGACGAACGACGGTGAGGAAGAGGCCGACGCCGTGTGGCTGGAGCACCTGGCTATCGGCGGTCCGTTCCTGTCGGAGCACTGCCGACTCGATGTGCCCGATTGCACGGTGATGACGGATACCGAGGCGACGGCCGAATCGTCGAAGCTCGAGGCCAATCACCGCGGCCCCTGGCCGAATGTTCCCGCAAAAGACGGGACGCTGATCGATTTCACACGTATCCCACCCATAGAGGACCGATCGCTGGATATGGCATACATGACGGAGATGCCGGAGGGCTGGTACGCCGTCACAAATGAAGAGACAGGGGTCGGCTTTGGACTCCGGTTTCCCGCAGAAGTATTTCAGTATCTCTGGTACTGGCGGAACCTCGGCGGAGGTTGGGGCTACCCGTGGTACGGGCGTTGCTACAACGTCGGTCTTGAGCCATGCACATCACTATCCAACGGAGGGTTGGCCGGGGCGATCGAGAACGGAACGGCGCGCCACTTTGAGCCAGGGGAGTCGCTGTCCGTGACGATCAAGGCGGTCGCGTACACCGGGGTGGGGCCGGTAACCGGGATCGATGTGGATGGGGCGGTTTCACGCGGGTAGGTGGCCCCTTATCCCGGTGGGAGATGGGCCCACGTGTACCAAGAGTGAGGGAGATTCAAGGTATTTGCGTGAACGTCAGTTTTCGATTGACGCTGTGCCGGTGATGATCCCTAGGCTACGCTCGGGATGACATACAAACGTGTTCGGGAGAGTGATGATTTTCCTCCCTCTCCCCTACGCGGGAGAGGGACGTGGTGAGGGGGATCGAGGTCATAGTCCAAGAACGGGGCGACTGGCTGTGCCAGACACATCTACAATGCGCCGATACAAATGTAATCAACACAAACACTCTCAACAATCAGACCAGATCAAAGGACAAACATGCGTACGAGGACCTTTGGCGACTCAGGGCTAGAAACTTCGGCGATCGGCTTCGGTGGATGGCCGATGGGTCGCGGCCAGTACGGCGACCTGGATGACGATGAGGCGATAGCAGCCGTACATGCGGCGTTTGACGGTGGTATCACGCTGTACGACACCGCTGCGGTGTACGGCTGGGGCTACGGCGAGACGTTGATGGGCAAAGCCATCAAAGACCTCAAGCGTGAAGACATCGTCCTCGTAACCAAGGGCGCACGCGAGTGGAAGACCGACAACTCGGATCGCAAGGCTGCCACGATCGCCGACTCCGACCCGGAACTGCTTCGAGCTTCCATCGACGCAAGTCTGAAACGGCTTCAGACCGACTACATCGACTTGTTCTTGATCCACTGGCCAGATAAGGGCCGACCGTTCTCCGACCCGATGGGGGTACTGGAAGAAGCCAAGAAGGCGGGCAAGATTCGCCACACTGGAGTGTCCAACTTCTCTGTCCCGATGATGGAAGAGTCGCTCAAGACCAGCCCGATCATCACCGAGCAGATCGGCTATCACATCTTCGACCGAAGACCTGAGGCGGACGTCATGCCGTTTGTGAAGGCGAACGGAATGGGGATCATGGCCTACGGCTCGATGGCGCACGGTCTCCTGACCGGCGCGTGGAGCCCAACGCAGAGCTTCGGCGATGACGACTGGCGCGCCCGAGGCGATAACTTCGGAATCAACAGCTGGGGTGCCGAGCACCTGGCCACAAACGTCGCTACGGTAGAAAAGCTGAAGGGGATAGCGGCCGACCACGGCAAGACCATCGCCCAACTTGCGATCGCATGGGTGTTGGATAATCCGACCGTCAGCGTTGCGCTCGCTGGAGCCAAGAAGCCGTCCGAGATCATTGAAGACCTTGGCGGCGACTGGGACCTTCCCGCCGGACTCAAGAAAACCATCGACGACCTGGTACTGGGCGAAGGATCAGGCGTGGGCACGTCAGGTATGGAGATCGCTACCTAATGATGATCGTTGACACGCACTGCCACGCCAGCCACAACTGGTTCGAGCCGATCGAAACGCTGGCCCACGTCATGGACATGGATGACGTGGATCACGCGCTGCTGCTCCAGCACCGGGGAACTTACAACGCCGACTACCTGTTCGAGTGTTGTGAGAAGTTCCCGGGTCGATTTAAGGCCGCTGTACAGATCGACCCCAATGGCGATGACCAGGTCGGTGCGCTGACGTACGAGGCCGAGCGCGGAGCCGGTGGATTGCGCCTGTACACCGACGACAACGGTGCGCCTCAGCAGCCTGAGTTATGGGCTGCTGCGGGCAAACTTGGCGTTACGGTTAGCGCTCAGGGCACGTTTGAAGGCTTCCTCACGGACGGTTATAGGGATTTGATCTCATCGGTCCCAGAAACGCAGATAGTGATCGAACACTTCGGCAACGCCGGACATGGACACAAGCCGCCGTACGACAAGTACAAGAGGCTCATGGAGCTGGCCGAGCTTCCAAATACGACGATGAAACTTCACGGCCTGGGCGAGATCGCAGACAGGCCTGAAATCCTTACGCCTGACTACCAGATCGAGAACGTTCCACCCTTTGTTGAGATGGCTGTCGAGGCTTTCGGGCCAAAGCGTCTGATGTGGGGCAGCGACTTCCCGCCGAGCGCAGGACGTGAGGGTTATCACAACGCTCTGGAGGGCATCCGAAGCCACCCGGCGCTGTCCGGCGGCGAGGATGCCGAAGAGGTCATGGGACGCACGGCCGCGCGAGTGTTCGACTTTGTTGCTGGATGATCTACGATTCTGAATCGGGCGAGTTCGAACCGGAGCCGCCTGAGCCCCAACGAGATTTGACCAGTCGGGTGGTTAACGCCGCCCTGTTGAATCATCGGACGTTTCTGGATATCAAGGGCGATCCGACAGCGATGTTCCAGGTTTACGGACTCGTCGTCGCCGCGTCCCTCGCTTCGGCGATCGGGGCGATCGACAACCCGGGCGTCGCCGTTGTGAACGCATTACTGACCTTCGTGGGCTGGCTCGTCACGGTCCACGTGGCTTGGTTCCTACGGAGTTTCATATTCGATTCGATCCACGTCGAGGCCTCAAGGCCGGAGATGATGCGCGTAATCGGCATCGCTTACGGGCCTGCACTGCTGAGGGTGTTTGGAATAATTCCCGGAATTGGCGGATTGATATGGGCCGCAGCCACCATCTGGATGCTCGTGGCTATCGTGGTCGGTATGAAAGCGACGCTCGGGTTTACGAACTACTGGCCGCCCA
>CAUZRH010000139.1:0-5108 GCA_963582115.1 Dehalococcoidia bacterium | reverse complement strand
CGCTCGTCTTTGCACGGGAAATGGGGGGGAGCGATGTCATAGCTAAAATATGGGGGATTGGCTCCGGAGGCAGGAATCGAACCTGCGACCAATCGGTTAACAGCCGACCGCTCTACCGCTGAGCTACTCCGGAGCGTCGCATGCCGTGCGCAGTTACTCCTACCGCTAGGCGACAGGGAAGCGCGTGCTCGCGAACTTCAAATGGTAGCACCGGGCTTTGTCGCTCTCAATGCGGATTTGTGCAGTGTTGGATCGGAATGCGGGTTTGGCTTCTTTGTTGGTTACTCCGGATCTGGTGCTTTGGGGCTGTTCGCTCAGAGTGAATGGAGCGGAACCGGCCTCTGGCTTTGATGGAACAACCTTGGACCCCGCTATCAAATCGCCGTTCCCGCAAGCAGTCGATCCAGATAAGCCCCGCATTGCGGGCGTTGACGATTGGTTGTGGCGTTGCTAGCCTCGACTCACGATGGCTGACTCTAATAACTCCTCCAAAAAATCCCGCACGAAAATTCGCGCGCTCGAAACTCGGCTTACACAGGCCGCCGAGAACTACCTGCTTTCGATCTACATGGTGAAGGAGCAGGGGTTTACCATCACGAACGCCCGCCTGGTCGATCAACTCAAGCGCACGCCGGAATCCGAGGGACTCGGTACTTCTGCGCCATCGATCGCCGGAATGCTTCGGCGTATGGAAAAAGAGGGGCTAATCACGCACGGCGCAAGTCGTGAGATTGAGCTCACCACGGAAGGCACCCGGCTCGCCGAACAGATGGTGCGGCGGCATCGGCTAGCGGAGCGGATGGTGGTGGACATGCTGGGTGTAGATCTGGCGCATGCCCACGTGGAGGCACATCGCCTGGAGCACGCTATCTCCGATGAGTTGGAGGAGCGAATCCGGGTGACGCTAAAGAATCCGACTACCTGCCCGTTCGGTCATCCCATTCCCGGCAGTGGTTACAGTCCCTGCCCTGCGAGTTCGACGATTAATGAGGCGCCGGTGGGGCAGCCTTTGAGGTTGGATCGAATCCCGGAGGAAGACCCGGATCTGCTGGAGTATCTGGTGGGTAACGGGCTGGTGCCGGGTGTTGAGGTGGAGATTCTGGAATACGCGCCGTACCGAGGTGTGGTGGTGCTGAAGACGGCAGATGCCTCTCCGGTGCTTGGCGCGGATGTGGTGTCTAGGATCTGGGTTTGCCCGATGAATTGCGGAATGGACTGCGCCACCAGGATCATGTCAGCAGAGTAGGCCCTGCTGGGCGGCTATTGCCCGGCTGGGCCGCTATTTGTATTTTATTGTCTTTGTACGGGTGTTTTGGTCGGGAACGAACTTGTTCGGCGTTGACCCGGATTCTAAATCGAGTTCCCGATAACCGGTTGTAGTCCTACGTACCATGGTTGGACTAGCGGCCCGTTTTATTTCTGATGTGGAGGCCCTTGCGGGTCGCAGGTTCCGTCGAGATATGACGTTGCGCCGGAGTAGTCGTAAAATTAGGCTTCTACGGCATCGCCTTTAGATGCAGCTCCTCCATTTAACTTCTCCCTGACCCTCTCCCACCGGGAGGTGATGGTTACCCCTAACGAGATCTTTATGAACAAGCGAAACGGACGCGTCAACTTTACGTTGCAGCGCGAACTCGGGGTGTTGATAGACAAGTCGATCTCCGATCCTCGGCTTGCGCCAATGACCTCTGTCACGCGCGTCGAATGCACTCCTGACCTGGCATTGGCACACGTGTACATCAGCGCACTGGGCGATTCAGAGACCCGTAACGGCAGCCTTGAGGCCCTTGAGTCGGCATCCGGGTATTTACGGCGTGAGGTCGACAAGCGCATCCAGATCCGGCACGTGCCACGCCTTGTGTTTCACCTGGATGACACCCTGATAGATGGCGCAGATATGCTCAAACGGATGGATAACATCGCCATACAGGACAGCAAGCTTCCGACGAACAGGTTTGTCGATGAAGAACTAGAGCCCGAATCGGCGACTGACGAGACCGAGTGATCGGTCCCGCTCCCCATGTCCTTACTGGGGCTTGTATCTGGGGACTGTATCTGGGAAGCGAAACGTAACAGCCTGTGACTCCGACAAATTCCAACGAAGACGCCTTGCCGAATGATGATCAGCCCCAGTCCGGCGGTCACGTAAAAGGCGTCACGCCTAAAAAAGTGCGACCACCTCAGGTAAATGGCGGTTTTCTGAACATCGACAAACCGGCCGGGATGACGTCGATGGACGTTATTCGCATTATTCGCCGACTTACTGGCCAGAAGAAGGTCGGCCACGGCGGAACCCTTGACCCGGACGCTACCGGCGTACTGCCGATATGCATCGGCCGGGCCACCCGGTTCATCGATCGATTCGTAAAGGGTCGCAAGATGTACCAGGCCAGGGCCACATTCGGCACCTCTACCGACACCTATGACGCATCTGGCCGCGTAACCGTCGAAACAGACCCATCCGTAATCACGCGAGAAGCCATTGAGGATGCACTGCCCGGATTCACGGGAGAGATCGACCAGATACCGCCCATGTACAGCGCTGTAAAAGTGAAGGGCGTTCGCCTCTACAAGTTGGCCCGGGCTGGTAAGGAGATCGAGCGTGAACCGCGACGGGTCGTCGTCTACGCTATCGGCATCACGTCCTGGGACTCGCCTACGCTGGGGCTACGTATCGAGTGTGGCAGCGGTTTTTACGCGCGGTCTGTAATCCACGACCTGGGCATCGCCCTGAACAACACGGCGCACATGTCAGCCCTCATCCGATCACAGGTGGGACGATTCACGCTGAACGATGCCGTGACGTTAGAAGAGCTGGAAGAAGTGACGCAGAACGGCGACTGGGAACAGCTCCTGTATCCAATAGATGCAGCCTTGATGGACCTGCCTGCGGTGGTCATTGACCCTATTCAAGAAGAAGCGGTGGGATTTGGAAAGTCGGTCATGATTGGACTAGGCGTGATCGAGAGGGCCGAACCTGAAGTGCGGACGTACAATCGTGAGGGAGAACTGATCGCACTTATGAGTTACGACGCCGTGTTGGGCCAGTTGAACCCGATCAGGGTACTGATCGCCAACTGATCTGGGACAGGCAAAGATTCCTTACGGGGCAATTCAGGGCACCGGTTCGATCCAGACTCCGGCCACAATATCGCCATAATCCGGCCTCATTCTCGGGTGACGCACTCGTTGGGGCATACTTAATATCACCATCATGAACATTCCATTGCCGCTCCTTTCCGCGGCATCATCGCCTCTGGTCGAGGATGTAGCGCACCTCATCCTTCTTCTCGCGGTTATCGTGATCGCAGCCAAAATTGCGGGCGAGATCGTTGAGCGTTTCGCGTCCCTACCGGCAGTACTCGGCGAACTTGGCGCCGGGATACTTATCGGTCCTTTCGCATTGGGCGGCATCGAGATCGGATCTCTCGGTCCGCTGTTTGCCATACCCACAAGATTTGACGAATTAGGCGAATCGGTTGAGTTGATCACACCGGTTTCGTCCGAGTTGTTCTTCGTCGCCCAGATCGCTGCAGTCATCCTGTTGTTTCAAGCGGGGCTTGAGACAAACCGGGCGCAGTTCTTCCGATGGATCAAGCCTGCGACGGCCGTGGCTGCGGGCGGCGTCATCGTGCCATTCGCTTTCGGATTCGTAGCGACCATCGTGATGGGATTCGCCAGCTTCGACAGCACTCATGATCTGGTTCCTGCGTTGTTTGTAGGCGCCATCATGACGGCGACATCCGTCGGCATAACAGCGCGTGTCCTCAGCGACATACGACGTCTCGACACACCCGAGGGCACGACGGTTCTCGCCGGCGCCGTAGTAGATGACGTACTAGGCATCTTGATTCTGGCGGTGGTTATCGGCATCGCCGATACCGGAGAGGTATCGCTCGTCGGCATCGGGATTATCGCCGCCAAAGCGATCGGCTTCTGGCTTGGATTGCTCATCATCGGGAGTCTGCTGGCGAATCGGATTTCTAATGTCGCCCTCTGGTTCAAAAGCCCGGGCGTACTTGTGGGACTGGCGTTGTTCCTGGCCTTCCTGGCGTCGGGGGTTGCGGAGATGTACTTCGGGCTGGCGATGATCATCGGTGCATACACGATGGGGTTGGCGCTCTCGAATACCGAGCTGAAACACCGCATTGAAGAGCCGATGGTCCAGATCAGTCATTTTGTCGTGCCGGTCTTCTTCGTCGTGATCGGGATGCAGGTCGATCTTGGCGCCATGAGTGGAGCCATCCTGTTTGGAATTGTCCTCAGCATCCTCGGAATTGTGAGCAAGGTGCTCGGCTCTGGATTACCGGCACTTGCGGTCGGGTTCAACCGCCGTGGCGCGTTTCGGATCGCTATCGGCATGCTGCCCCGTGGTGAGGTGGCGTTGATCATCGCGGGAATCGGTCTGACCGAAGGTGTCATCGGGCACGACATATTTGGCGTCGCAATCCTGATGACCATCGTGACAACCCTGATCGCCCCGATCATCCTGGTGCCGGCCTTCACCTCCGGCGGTTCTGGTCTCCGAAAGCCTATGGGCGGTGCGCCCGCGCACCTCGACAAGGGACGTCCGGAATAGAGATAACGCGGCACCTGGATGCGCTGACCGTTGGCCGCGGCGTGCTATATTTGAACGTCCGACGAGCCCCCGTAGCTCAGCGGATAGAGTACCGGCCTCCGAAGCCGGGGGCGTGAGTTCGAGTCTCACCGGGGGCACCACTCTTTTCCCGTGATCTACAGGCCATCGACACGCGGTAGTTGGGCCGACCGACTCTCCGGTGATCGTGATAAGTTATCTCACGTATGACATCATTCGAGCTTGCTCAGCGCTGGGTTCCGCTTGGAGAGCGGTTGGTCGAGGCGCTAGAAGAGCAAATTTCTGCCGCCCGGAACGACGATGACGATCCGCTTGGCCCCGTCACGGTGGTCCTTCCCTCCTTCCACAGCGCATTCTTTCTTCGTCGTCGCCTCGCCGCGGACGGACCGTTGTTTAACGTCCAGTTCCTGCGGCTTGAGGACTTCGCCGAGGCGCTGGTCGGAGCGGCCGATCCAAGGCCCGCGCTCTCCAGATTACGAGCGTCCGAGATTATTCATGCGGTCTCTACCGA
>CAUZRH010000138.1:0-5150 GCA_963582115.1 Dehalococcoidia bacterium | reverse complement strand
AAGATCGTTGTAGACGCTGAGAGCTCCCCGCTTTTGCAGGGATCGAGCATCGACTATGTTGATGGCCTACAGCGCAGCGGATTTGTAATTTCCAACCCCAACTTCGCCAGTGAAGGCGGCGGTTGTGGTGGCGGCGGCGCATGTGGCTGCGGCGGCGGCGCCGCAGAGGCGCAGCAGCAGGACCCGAGCGCACAGGCCGGTGGCTGCGCATGTGGCGGCGGTGTCGGCGGCGGCTGTGGCGGCGGCGGTGGAGGTTGTGGTTGCGGCGGCGGCGGCGGACACGCTCACTAACTCTGTATAACGGATATGAACTAAAAAGGGCGACCCGCTTACGGGTCGCCCTTTTTAGTTCATATCCGTTATACAGGGCCAACCCTCCAGGCTCTCGGAACGTTAGGAGGTCGGGGTGGGGGCGCTCACGAGATCCGGAGTAGCTGAAGTAGCCCGAGTATCTGGCGGCTGAACTAGCGGAGATCCATGATCGCTTTCAGTCCGCTAGGTAGAGATCGCTCGATGTTGAGCTTTGACCCATCGTCAGGCTTGATCTCTATGGTCCACCTGTCGTCGCCGCCAGGGACCGTACATGTGGCGGCAAATCCGCCGGTGCCACCATCGCCTGCCGATCCGTCCATCAAGGCTATGCCGCCCGAGTCCGTGGCGTTGGTCAAGGTAGTCACTCGGTCGGCCAACCAGACCGTAATCTCGGCAGCCTCCCCGTCTTCCAGGAGATTGTCGCCGTTGTCATATCCGGGCCAGGCAATCGACCACGGGAGATCACTCATGAACTGGTTTGAATCTGAATAAGAGATAATCGTTTCGGAACGCGCCCCGGAAACAATGTCCGGGTCGTCGCCATCACTGGCAACCGTGTACGGTGGTGTCAGGTCGATAGCTTCACCTTTGGCGGCGTTCGAGACGACAAAACTGACCTTGTAGATCGTGCCGGTAGTTCCGTCTAGTGATCCCTTATATGCAATAACGGAACCGCGCGGCTGGAGTGAACTACGCACTCCGTCTAGGCCCGCAAAGATCGTCTGTTTGCTTCGCTCAGAGGAAAATATTCCCGTGCTGAGCACCGTGAAAGCGAAAACCGACGCCACCACGACGAACGGGATGCAGGATGATCACCGTTTCGAGTCCTGTTATACCCCGCTGACCACCACCACCGTGCAGTGGAATGAGGATATTGACCCCCCGGCGATAAGCAGCTTGTTCGATAACCTATCGGCCCTTTTTTAAGTCCCTCCAGGCGGACACTCTTCGCATACTGCGTGCGTGTCACATTTGACGGAGGGACGGTTGCTTGTCTCACCAAAACGTATTAGTCATAAGCAAGTGGTAATACGTGGCGGACCGCCAATAGGCAACGGGCTTCTCTTAGTAGAGATAAATGGGGCGCTTGCGGGTGGGCACGCAGAGGTTTCCATGGGCCAACCAGTCCGATCCGATTAACTTTACCTAACGTTTACCGACTGACTACCAGGACAGACCGGCGCGCTCTAGCGTACTTTGGCCGATCTGGTGGTTCTGGAGTTGATGAGGTTATCAAGTGAAGCCAGAGAAACTCCCAGAAAAACAGATGTAAAAACATAAACCCCCGCAGATACGAGGGTTTATGAATGCATTATTTCCTGTGGAGCGGAAGACGAGATTCGAACTCGCGACCCTCACCTTGGCAAGGTGATGCTCTACCACTGAGCCACTTCCGCTTGTTGTTCACCGATACCCCGTTGCCAAGGCAAATCGGCTACCTCAAATGTATATCGCTTCGTACGAGAGGGTCAAGGCTCAGGGCAGTCCGGTACGATGTCGCCCATGTCTGATTCACAACATGTACGCCTTGGGATTATCGGTTTTGGCTACTGGGCCATCAACGCATACCTTCCGGCGATCGCGCGTATTCCCGGTGCAAAAGTAGTCGCAGCGGCCGGTCGAAGCGACGCCACACAGAACGCCGCTCGTGAGGCACTGGGACCGGATGCGTTCGTAACGCCAGACTTTAGAGAGTTGCTTGATCCGGGGTTGGTTGACGCCGTCATGATCGCCGTCACTGAAGGCCAGCACTCCCCAACAATCGGGGCGGCACTCGATTCCGGCCTGCCCCTGTTCTATGAACCACCGCTGTCGGACAAGCGCAGCGAGATTCGTGGTGAGATAGATCGACTCGCCAACGCCAGTGGAATTACCCACGCCGATCTCGAACTCGCATATCTTCCAGTCGTAGACCGTGTGGCGGCCATAGTTAGAAATCGCACCATCGGCACGCCCCACACTGCGTCGGTAACGATGACATCCGGGTGGGGAGCGATACCCGGTTCCGACGTTAGCCTCGCGCTGCAACTCATCCCTTGGTACCTCGACCCCCTCAATCGTGCGCTAGGACGCAGGCCCTCACGTGTACTCGTACAGGAAGGGACCGGCGTATCTGGACGTATGCAATCGCAGACGCTTGTACAACTCGACTACGACGGAATATGGGGAACGTTCGACGCCAACATCCAGTCGGTCGGAGAACTTGGCGCAGGGATCAGCATTCGCGGCAGCGCTGGCGATTTAGAGGCCGACCTGTTCCGGGGCGAGCTGCGATTTCGTACCGCCAACAACCCCGAATGGCAGAACGAGTTCCTCCCTTCGCTGCAACCGCACGCCGAGTGGCCGGGCATGCACGAGTCGGTGGCCGATTTCGTCTCAGCGATTCAGATTGGAGGCGAAACACGATCCGGCGCGGCAACGATGGCAGATCTGCAACTCACAGGACTGGCCGCTGAAGAGTCGATCGACTCCGGAACGTGGGCCAACGTGGAGCGCCAGAAGTAGCCTCCAGAAGCAGCTAGGAATAGTCAAATGGCTTGACTCTGCGTCCCGGGTCTGGCTTTATGCGCCGTACGGACGCTAATAAAACACCACGACACCGAAAAGCACCAAAAGTACCCAAAAGTACCAAGGGAGAACAGTCAGTGATCTACGACATGCGTACCTACGACATAGCCGTTGGACAGGTCCCGAAATATCTGGAAGCGGTTCAGAAAGTGGGCCTCAAGGTCCGTGAAGACCACGGCATCAAACTTGCCGGCTGGTACTACACAGACATCGGAACCCTGAACAGGGTCGTCCACATCTGGGCGTATGAGGACTACGCTCACTACGAGAAGGCTCGAACCGCTTTCCGAAGCGACCCCCGCTGGGTGAACGAGTACCAGCCAATGACGAAAGGCCTGATCATCAAGCAGTCCACGCAGATGATGAACGCAGCCCCGTTCTCTCCGCAGCCATAACTCTCGTATGGGGCGTCATGCCTGTTCCCTCTCCCGGTGGGAGAGGGAACAGGGTGAGGAAGGACAAAGGTCCTCACTTAATCGGTATCTTCGGCAGTAGAACGCGCCGGTGAAGGTCCCTCGGCATCGCTCGGGATGACGAAACTTCTGCACGTATTGCAGAACCTTTGAAACGACGTAACCCATAATCCGCAGCGCACATCACGCGGCTGTTCTTCGACAGGAACACCTAATTTGAAGTACGACACCATCGTTATCGGCGCTGGCTCGGCCGGTGCCTCCATCGCTACCCGACTCTCTGAAGACCCGGACCACTCGGTCCTGCTGCTGGAGGCCGGTCCGGACTACCCGGACATCGACTCGCTGCCGGACGAGGTTAAGTACGGCTACGCAACCGGGACCGAGATCACGACCAGTGAGCACAACTGGCAGTTCGTCGCCCGGGCTACGGACAAGGCAGAGATACAGGTGCCACGGGGCCGTGTGACCGGAGGCTCCAGCGCGATCAACGGCCAGATCTTCCTCCGCGGCATGCCGGAGGACTACGACGATTGGGCGTCATGGGGCAACGATGAGTGGAACTTCCAGAAGATGCTCCCGTACTTCAGGAAGATCGAGACCGACACCACGTACCAGGACGACCCCGGCGACTTCCACGGTTCTGATGGCCCGATAGTCTGTCATCGATTCCCACGAGAGCAGTGGCTTGCCCCCAGCGCTGCGTTCGAAAAAGCGTGCCTAGCCGCTGGTTTTCCGGCTTGCGAAGACGCAAACGCACCGGGCAGCACCGGCGTAGGACCGCTGGCCCTCAACAACCCCAACGGCATCCGTTGGTCCACCGCCATCGGTTACCTGGGGCAGTCCCGACATCGGCTCAACCTGACCATCCGACCTGACGTGCTGGTCCACCGTGTGGTGTTCGATACCTCGGGCGCAAGGCCACGGGCGACCGGTGTAGAGGTCGAATCCGGCAGCGAGACCTATGTCGTGGAGGCGAACGAGGTCGTCCTCAGCGCCGGTGCGGTCGGCTCGCCGCAGATATTGATGTTGTCAGGAATTGGACCATCCGACCATTTGAACGAGCACGGCATCGACTCGCTCCTGGACCTGCCGGGCGTAGGCCAGAACCTGCGAGATCACCCCATGTTGTTCGTCAACTGGAAGACGAAGCCCGAAGTCGATCTCGATGCGATGGGACCCCGTATCCAGTTGACTCTCCGGTACACGGCCGAGGGCTCGCCGCTTGAGAACGACATGATCGTTTACATGATGACGGCGGCCAGCGAGCGATCAGACCGAGGCGGTTTGCGAACGGACGTTGACCGCATCCAGATGAACCTCTGCATCAACCTCGCAAAAGGCTCTGGTGAGGTTCGACTGAACTCGGCGGACCCGTCAGATACCGTGATCCTTGACTACAACTACCTGCAAGAAGAAGAGGATCGCCGCCGCTTCCGCGATGGCATACGAATGCTGGTGAAGCTTGGCGAACAGGGCGACATGCAGGAGCTGATTGAAGAACGACTCACCCCGCTACCTGCGGATCTTGAATCGGATGAGGCGCTGGATGACTGGATGATGCGAGAGGTCATGACCGGCCACCACATCTCCTGCACCGCAAAGATGGGGCCGCAGTCTGACCCCATGGCGGTCGTAGATCAGTTCGGAAAGGTTCACGGAGCAGACGGCCTGCGAGTCGCCGACGCGTCGATCATGCCGGACTGCGTACGAGCCAACATCAACGCAACGGTAATCGCGATGGGCGAACGAGTAGCAGACTTCATAAAAGAAGGCCGCTAAAGCGCTGAATTAATAGTCAGCAGAAGGCAAGGTGAGCTCTCTCTCTGGGAGGGAGAGGGTCTGGGTGTGGGTCGC
>CAUZRH010000137.1:0-5155 GCA_963582115.1 Dehalococcoidia bacterium | reverse complement strand
AACGTGGCCACGATTGACGAAACAGAGGAATTACAGGGGCTTTCCACCGTTATTTATTCCGTGTATCTAGCGTGTATTCCGATAGTCGATACCCGATAAGAACTACTCGCTAACCGGTATCTGCACGAGAGCCGGACGGTGCGGGAACTGTATGAAAACTAAAGGCATTTGGACCCTTGTAGTAGGTAATCCGTTCGGAATGAGAGCGACGCACGGTACTGCAAGAAGCCGGGCCCGAGTCCATGCGGAGTCCTAATCTGCAGCGCCAATTCACTTTGCAGACCCAGAGTGAGGACAGGGATCAGCTTTTAAGTTTCGGCCGGGCGAACAAGAGGGATGGGAAATGATGACTACTTTCGAGTCACGGCAGATTTCGGAGGTTCCCGACGACATTGCGCCTGATGGATCTGAGATCCGACTGGTCAGTGTAGAGATGGCGGGAGCGAGCATGGTGCATTGCACGCTGAAAGCAGGCGGCACCACGAGAGCGGTACATCACAGGAGCGTGTCGGAAACCTGGCTTTGTATATCTGGTGAGGGCCGGTTATGGCGTTCCCAGGACGGGGTGCAGGAGACGGTTAACCTGTCTCCCGGGACCGGGGCCAGCATTGCAAGCGGTACTCGATTCCAGTTCACCAATGACGGAACCACGCCGTTGGAAATAGTGATCGCCACATTTCCTCCGTGGCCCGGTGAGGGCGAAGCGATCCATGTCGAGGGAGAGTGGTACCCAAACGTCTGATGCCGCTGATTGCTGTCCCGAACGCCCGCAGCCGATAAAGTAGCCAGTATGGCAAATAAGACACAACGGCTCCAGGTGTGGTTCGAGCAGCGTGAGCGCCCGGATGCTGAGCTGTACGGCGAGTTCCAACACGTAGGGGCCAACCAGACCCTGGTTCGTATTCTGCTTCAGGGTGTGGAGATGGCACCGGAGATGACGGTGCTAGACGCGGCGTGCGGTATCGGCGGTAACGCACGATGGCTAGCATCGCTCTATGGCTGCGCTGTGTGGGGTTACGACATTGATGAGTCAGCGCTTGCCACGGCGGCGGAGCTGGCGGACATTGAGGGCATCTCGGATATATGCCGGTTTGTGCCGGATAGAGATACGACTCTCAGCTTTGAAAACGAAATGTTCGACGTTGTGTTGTCCACCGAAGGCTTTTATCACCCGCCGGAGATATCAAGGATTCTGAAGCCGGGCGGTTTATTTTTGCTGACCGATTTCTTCGGATCGAGCGACGTGACGGGGGAGTCGATCGCTTCTCAGTACGGCATGGAACTTGAGTTGGCGCATGACGTGACGGACCTTGCACTCGGGTTTCTCAGGGCCAAAGAGATTGAGGCCAGTCTGCTGGCTGACGCCGGGTTGATTGATGCCAGACAACTGGTGGAAGTGATGAACACAGGTAACACGCGCTACTCAGCCAGCGGTGGCCGGCACATCCTGGCCCGTATGCGTAAACCGGGCTAATTCCGGAAACCGTGGCCAGCTGTTGCCGGCGTTGCGTCGGTTACTCAAGCTCGTCGAACTGAACGTAAAACGCCAGGACGGTAACCGGAACCGTGTACCCGGCACCGTGTAAAAATCGTTCCCCGGAAGTAGTCGGCGTCGTCGCTTGCGAGGAAGGCCATGACGGACGCCACGCCGGACGGATCTGCCAGTGACGTTATCGTCTTTTCATGGCGTTCCGCCCTTGCTTGAGCCGTATGCGAATGAGGAGGTTCCGCCCTTCACGCCTGCGCCCGACGAGGTCAGCACCATGACCCCACGTCCCGCGGGTCGCATCACCGCCGAGAAATGCTTGGCGAGAAGGAACTAACCCTTGAGGTTGATGTCGATCACCCGATCCCAGGTCTCTTCCGAGAACTCCTGCAGGTCCACGTCGGCGCCATCCAGTACGCCCGCGATGTGGAGGAGGGTATCGATGCCGCCTCCAAGCCACTCGGCAGCCTCAGGGATCACGGTTGCTATCGACGCTTCGTCGGAGACGTCTGTGTGCCAGAAACGGGCTTGAGATGACCTAGCTCGCCAGCCAACCGGACTCCTGCGTCTTCTGCGATGTCCAACATTGCGACTAGTGCGCCTTCACCTGTGATGCGGTTGGCGGTGGCTCTGCCGATGCCGCTGGCTGCGCCGGTCAGGATGATCCGTTTTCCGTCCAGTCGCATTGCTGTGGGGTCCTTTCGCGGTTGGGGTGTGTCGGACCGGGCTTTCGCCCGGCCGTGGGCGGATAGTCAGCCGACCCTACGGTGATTTTGGTAGCTCGGGGTCAAGCGGATGGGTTGTCCCAGATTATGGTTGCTGCCGCGTTTAGGCCGTCTCGGGCTGCCGGGACCAGGTTGTCGGGCAGGTGTTCGATGAGGATGTGGGCGTCCGGGCGGGCGTCGAGCATTCTGCGAAGGAAGGTATCTTGATCTAGCAGGCCGTCACCGATCACGGCTTCCTCGAAGTGAGGCAGCAGGCCGTTGATCACGGTGTAGTCCTTGGCATGGGTAGCGATGGTGACGTGTCCTAGTTGATCGAACAGGTCGTTCAGCAAGGATGTGGAGTCGTACCCATCTCCAGGTTGGCTATGTAGTTAACCGGGTCCATGTTGTAGCCCATCGCTGGAGAGTCAACGGCATCAAAGAACTCCCGGTTCGTTTTGCGGAGAACAGAGGGCAGGTCACGTCGCCTTCTACGGCCATCATTACGCCTGCATCGGACGCGGCCTTCGCTGTCTGTTTCGCCGAGTCGACCAACCGATCGAATACCTGTTCAGATCGATTTTCGGGATGAGGCCACCAGGCGCCTTCCGGGTTCATCTATCCGGGTCTGAGATAGGTGTTTGATCCGCCGATAGTCCGGGTGAAGGCCGCCATACGCTTCAGGGCTTCGATGGCATCGCTGCGTACTGCGTCATCGTCGCTGACAAGGCCACCGCCGTATTAGCCGACGGTCTGCCCGAGAGCGAGGCCGGCAAATTTGAAGGCGCTCTGGACGCGCTCTACGGTTGCCGGGTTGGGATTTACGGGGTCGGAAACTCGGAACTGGAGTGCTCGAAACCCGTGATCTCGTACCAAGCGTGTAATGTCCTGATCGACCGTCGCCCAGCCTCCGGGTGTGAGCCCGGCCACTCCGAGCAGCATGGGTTCCTGTCCCTATATTGTGTGGAAATGTCTGGCCGTACGGCCAATATTCAGTCGGGCCTAGGACGACGAGCGCCGGGGAGTCGCATGTTGCTTTCGCGCGCCGCCTCGATGTTTGTTTTGATAGCAGCGAGCCAGGTTTGTCCGAACCGGTCTAGTGGGGTTCGAAGTCGATTTGATATTAACTTCGTCGCCGGGCCTTCGTAAGAGGCCTCGCTGGTGATGACCGTTTGCCGAAAATCGCCGTCAATACGAAATACCTGACGGTGGGTAGAGAAGATATTGTGGGCTTCCCAGCCGATAACCAGGGGCTCGTCATAGATCCGTAGTTTTGCTTTGAAACGGAACATTTTGACGCCAAAGATGAAACCTCGACGGTCCATGGGTTCGTCGTCGGTCCACTCCGATTTCCCGATGTCGGGATGCCAACCGGACCAGTACTCAACCTGCGCGAGCCGTTCCCACACACGTTGGGGAGGTGCGAAAACCGAGATCTCGTGCTTGAGCACGATTGGGGCGTTCTGGTTGATTTCCATATGGGCTGTGACTCTGGAGGGAGAGTTTAGCTGGCTAAGGCAGCGGTTGAGACGACCGGGCTCATTTTGACTGGCTAGTCAAGGAAATCTCCGATGGCGGCGAAGGCCTTTCTGGACGCAGCGAATCCGGCGTCGTGCGACATGCCGGGGATCGATACGAACTTTCCGTCAGGCATCTCGCCGGACGCCCGGGACGCACCATCGTGAAAGTTCGTGTCTCCGGTTCCTGCGTACAGCAGTGTGCTTACGGGAAGATCGTGGATACGGTCGCCAACGCCCTTCCACCCGGCCCAGGCTTCGCCCGCCGCGGCCAACCCGGTTGCGCTGGCCTCGAGAAGCCGGGATCGTAGTTTGGGGACCAGTCTCCCGCCGAGATCGCGTTCTCGGTTCTCAATGAATCCCAGCATGCCCTGTTCCCGCAACTCGGTGGTGGCTTCGGTGGGCCTTGGGTCGCCTGTGGTCGAGTTGCCGTAGGGGTGCATTCCTCCAGCGATAAAGCGGTCGAAGCGGCCCGGCGAATCGACGGCGAGCTGGAATCCGATAGCGGCGCCCATGGAGTAACCCCAGTAGGTCAGTGACTCCACGCCGACAGCGTTCAGGACGGCTTCGACGTCTTCCACGAAACGCTGTGGCGCGTATGAGGCTATGTCCTCAGGTGCGTCGCTGAGGCCGTGACCGCGTGCGTCTATCAGGATGACGCGGAAGCGATCTTCCAGTGCTGCGACGTAGCCGAAATCACGCCAGGATTCGATGTCGGAGGTCCAGCCGTGGAGGAGCATGAGTGGCGGTGCTGCAGGGTTCCCATCTAGCTCATAGTGGATCGAGACGCCGTTTGAGGAAATGAAGGGCATGTGTATATCTTGAGATGCGGTGGGGAACTCGTACGGTTTTACTTGACGGTGTTACGTGGGGGGGGATGCACGGATTAGTGAAAGACTTTAAGGAACCACTATGCACATATCGGCGGCCGCAATAGAGAGCGCTCGTGAGTGGGATGAGCAGGTGTTTCGCGAGCATGAACAGGCGGACCGATTTCGCGATCCGCCGCCTGACGAGGATCCGTGGACAGGGCTCGCCTGGAATTTCGCGCCGCCTGATCGTGATGGGGCTGACCTGGATCCGGCGGTTCGTGTTGTGGAGACTTATCTTGACGCCGGCGACACGGTTATCGACGTCGGGGCAGGGGGAGGTCGGATTGCGATTCCTTTGGCTCGCCGTTGTGAATGGGTGATCGCCGTCGAGCCGTCGCCAGCGATGCGGGCGCGTATGGATTTAGCAATTAGCCAGCTTGGCGTGGGAAACGTGGAGGTGGTACCTGAGAGGTGGGAGAACACAGAGATTCCGTCGGGCGACCACGTCGTATGTTCGCACGTCATGTACGCCACGACGCCGATACTGCCGTTCGTTCAGAAGTTGCAGGACCATGCCCGCAAACGGGTGACGGTGATGCTCAGGGAACGACCGCCGCAGGGTAATTTTCATGAGCT
>CAUZRH010000136.1:0-5188 GCA_963582115.1 Dehalococcoidia bacterium | reverse complement strand
CGCCCAAAGATGCCCCAAGTGAGAGCGGGTGGGCATGCGGGTCTATGAACCCCGGAAGTACCGTTGCGCCGTCCAGATCGATCAATCGGTGGCCGTTGGATAGGTTTTCGCTCCCGGTCACCACACGAGAAATTCTCCCGTCGTCGATCAATAACCCGGTCCCGACCGAGTTCTGATCATCAAGGGTGAGAACGTTGCCGTTGAATAGGAACGTGCTCTGTGTGTCGTCTTTACTCATTGAGAAGTGGGACGTCTGAATAATTCAGCGTCTGGTGCGTATTGAGCCGGCCACCGCCAGATCGACGGGCGACCGTTGCTAGAATACCGGCCTCCCATGACAACTCCGCAACTATCCGCCGACGGCCTGGCCGCACTCCGGGGCACTTCCCGTAGAGACGCGCTCGCCAGTGAAGCGATTCACCGACTCGATCCGCTCTACGGGCCGGTGATATGGGCGCCGCGATTTAACGCGCTTGAAGAATTGATCTTCACCGTCCTCACCCAACACACTTCTGACAGCAACGCAGAGGTCGCTTACGACTCTCTTAGAAAACAGTTCCCATCGTGGATGGACGTGATTGAAGCCGGTCCTGAAGAGATCGCAGAATCGATCAAACACGGCGGATTGGCAAACCAGAAAGCGCCCCGAATACGAGAGATCCTGCGCTTGATCCTGGAGCGGACGGGTCGGCTGGAGCTTGAATTTCTGGCATCGATGGAGCTTGAGGAAGCGCGCGAATGGCTTATCTCGCTTCCCGGTGTCGGCAAGAAAACAACCGGCGTGGTGCTGAATTTTGCTCTGGGGATGCCGGCGATGCCCGTAGATACGCACATCTACCGGGTGGCACGACGCCTGGGCCTTATCGGCCTAAAGACGAACGTGGACGATGCGCACGGCATCATGGAAGCGCAGGTACAGCCGGACGATATTTTCCAGTATCACGTGTTGTTGATCACGCACGGCAGGCAACTCTGCAAAGCGCAGCGGCCGCGGTGCGGTGAGTGTCCAATGGCCGATCTTTGCGCTGCGAAGCCGGTTTTTACAAAGGCGTTTGAGGCCGCCAAATACAAGCGGCCTGTTCGTGGCGGGCACACGCTTTAATCTCCGTTCCGTGAATCGTTGAATAAGGCCCCCGAAGCCGTTCACGGTAGAAACCCGGGCGATTCATAGTCAAACGCTCTCGGAATACTCCTCCATGCTTGATATGCTTGTCTGCGGCCTTTGGCCAAACGACCGCATCTCGCGCCCCGTTGGTGCAGCGGCCTAGCACGCCAGCCTTTCAAGCTGGAGATCACGGGTTCGAATCCCGTACGGGGTACCAAGAGCGCCCGCCCGTTTCATACGGAGCCCGGCGCCGGTGCAGCTTTGACGGGCTTGAACAGCCCTCTCCATTACGCAGCTTCTCCTTTTTTTCGAGCGTTGCGCGATTGTCGAGATCCCCACCACCTCGTCTACCCGCAGTTGAGTTCTGCGATATCTCCAGACGAGTTGCGGGATCACTTCACGAGTAGACTTCTCTCCCGGCCCGCTGAGTAATCTCACAAAGACGATTTCTGGGCGAACCGCGTACCGTCTCAAAAATTGGACCGGTACTAGCGCTGGTGTTGCGTTCGCAAATCGGCGATCTGGCCCGTCAAAAACGCGGTGACACTGTGTACGTACATGCAGATGGGCTATCCCGATTTCACTCGGGACCCTTTTTGCGAACTTAAATAGACCCCGTTTGCCGAATTTACAGCCTTTTCCGGAGAGGCATGACTCCGAGTCAAGACGAACCGACCACATCTGAGCAGAACGATCAGGACGATCACGTCGAAGAGAACGCTATCTCTGTCGATTCAACTCAACGCGCCTCAGCCCCAGATGGAGAATGGGGCCAGATAATTCCCGACGAAGTGGAGGCCGGAGATCGTGGAAATTTTGCGTTTACTCTGACGATGCGCGCTGCTGAAGTCGAACGTGAGCAATTAGTTAGAGAGTAAGCGTCTTGGCCTTGATGTCGACGAAGAGGACGAGGGAGGCGAAGGGGAATAACAGACCGAGTGCGCTGAAGATCCCGAGTTCGCCCGATTGATGCTCGCCACCGAATTAGAGTTCGAGCGATTGGTGAGGGAGCGTCTTGCTCGCGAAGCCAAGGCCGAAGTAAGGGCCAAAGTCGGCGCCGACCGCAAGACATCGGAAAAAGAGCGGGTAGAGCAAGCGGACGATGACGAGAGTCCGACGTCTTCAGATAGCGAACCATCTCAGGAGACAATTAACACCGCTCAGCTCGAGTCCGATACCCTCCCGGAACAATCAGACGCGCTCACTACAGCGAATGATACGGACGGCGCTCAAGGCGACAATCCAGCCGAAGTAAATGTCGATGACGAAGCTCCCGACGAGGAATATCAGTCCCAGAAAGACATTCAACAGCTAAAATTTGCCGCCGAGCGAAAAGCCACCGCCGCCCTCATGGCCCAACGGCCCCGCACAACCCGGCCTAGCCAGGATGTTGGGGCCAATTCTCTCCATGTAGACGTCCCGGTCGATCCGGTAAACGATCTTGCACTTGATGCCCTCGTTAGTAATGCCGCAATTCAAAAGCAATATGAAGAGGGCGCCGACAAGAGGAATCTGAGTTTCGAAACAGTTCAGAGCACCGAACCTGAACTGGCCGACGATCTCGAAGAGCCAAAAGTTCCCATTAGCATTTTCCGAAAGATTCTCGGCTTAGGTCGGCGTGCCGCGTGATCGATCCGGCCCGAATCATGAAAACGGTTGAATCCCGCATAGCGATCCCCCGTTATTTACCCTACGAGACGCGAGGGTTAGCCCCAATTTCGCTCCGCATGATTATTGGCGAGTCTAGATTGACACCGATCTGGCTCCGTGCGCTCGCCACAACGGGACCAGGACCTGTCTAACGGAGACACATGACGCAACGGCACAGCGAATCAGGCAAATCTGAATGGGAGCAGTATCTCCACCAGAAGGCACTCGCTGTCGATGCCGCTCAACGCGCCCGGCTCACCCACCGGGATCGGCGTGCTCAAGAATCGGCTTACGGGGGGATTCGTCGCGCTGCCATAATCGACCAGTCGATGAACGATCGGTAGCCGTGGTAGGTACGAGAAATTGCAGTGGATACGGCTTTGAGATGACGACGTGAATATCAGGCGCACTCGCCGCAAATGGCGTAACCGTTGTTAGCGGACTGGCGGCGGGAATCGATGGAGCGGCGCATCGCGCTGCGTTGGATTCAGGGGGGGGGCGGACCCTTGCCGTCGTCGGGACAGGACTGGACCGGGTTTACTCGTCGAAACACAGGGACCTGGCCCGGAAAATAATCTCATTCGGGGCCGTTCTGAGTGAGTACGCACCGGGTATGGAAAGCCTGCCCGGAAATTATCCGAGACCAAACCGCATCATAAGTGGATTGACGCTTGGGACGTTGGTGGTTGAAGCGCCACACAAAAGTGGCGCACTGATAACCGTCACCCACGCACTTGAGCAGAACCGTGAAGTGTTTGCTGTGCCGGTCAGCGCCTTATCTGAGCGAAGTGAGGGCACAAACTGGCTGATTCAGCAGGGCGCGAAACTCATTCTTGACGTACAAGACATACTGGAAGAGTTAAATATTGCGAGCATAGGAGAGCAACTTGAACTCTCTGCACCGACACCAGATACGGGTACAGTAGACGCAGAACTGCTTAAGATATTACGCGGCGAGCCCGTCCATATGGATGAAATCACTCGCCAATCAAGACAACCAAGTTCAGTTGTCAGCGCAACATTAACCATGCTGGAATTAAGAGGTCTGGTGTGCCAGGCCGGTTCCATGATGTACATTGCCGTGCCCGGTCAACACCGGGATACCGCGTCCGACACAACAGAAGGCAGATAGATAGAAATTGGCCAAAGCGAAAGCAAAATCTAAAGACCTGGTATCCAAAGACTTGGTAGTCGTCGAGTCGCCCGCAAAGGCGCGGACCGTTGGACGTTTCCTAGGATCGGATTATGAAGTCGTTGCATCGATCGGTCACGTCCGTGATCTACCGAAACGCAAACTTGGCGTGGACGTCGACAACGACTTTGAGCCGACGTACGTCATTGCTGACGGCAAGGAAACTGTTCTTAAAGACATCAAGAAATCCCTGGGCGCTGCCAAGATCGTCTATCTCGCTACCGACCCGGACAGGGAAGGCGAAGCGATTTCGTGGCACCTTGTTGAGGCGCTTGGCCTGAGAGACATGAAAGACGTGGAGTTACGCAGAGTCGTATTCCACGAGATTACGCGCTCAGCCGTCGAAGAGGCTTTCGCCGACTATCGACAGATCGATATGCAGCTTGTGAACGCCCAGCAGGCTCGCCGAGTGCTGGACCGGATAGTGGGCTACAAGCTCTCGCCGGTACTGTGGAGCAAGATCCGCCGGGGACTCTCCGCTGGACGAGTCCAGTCTGTCGCACTCCGCCTGATCGTCGATCGCGAACGTGAGATTGAGGCATTCAACCCTGTTGAATACTGGTCTCTACTCACCCGATTGGCGAAAGTCGTTGACGCATCTCAGACCTTCCGGGCGACGCTCCACGCCATAGACGGCAAGACCGGGCGTCATCTGATTCACAATGCTCAAGAGTCCGCAAAGATCGTTACGGACCTCAAAGCGTCTGACTACCTCGTCTCCAAAGTCGTCAAGCGTGAAGTGAAATCACGCCCGGCGGCCCCGTTCACCACAAGTACGCTTCAGCAGGAAGCGGCCCGACGGCTTCGATTTGGTGCTCAGCGAACAATGCGCGCTGCGCAGGGTTTGTATGAGGGCATCCAGCTGGGTTCGGGGGACCCCGTCGGTTTGATCACATATATGAGGACGGACTCGACCAACCTCGCCACCACCGCAGTCGCGGAGATCGGCGATTTCATCAAGGCCGAGTACGGGGCAGAGTATTTCGGCAAGCCACGCGTCTACCGGACACGCAGCAAGAACGCACAGGAGGCTCACGAGGCCGTCCGGGCTACCTCTGTTTTGCGAACACCGGAGAGCATCGCAAGCCACCTGAATGCAGACCAGAAATCCCTGTACGAACTGATCTGGAAGCGCATGGTCGCCAGCCAGATGACAGACTCCATCTCAGACGCCACCACGGTCGACATCGACGCAACGGGAGGCCCGTCCGGCACCCCGTACATGCTCAGGGCGACCGGAT
>CAUZRH010000135.1:0-5199 GCA_963582115.1 Dehalococcoidia bacterium | reverse complement strand
CCGGGTGAACTGGCCGAGGCTGCGATGTAGGACATCCACTTGTTTTCGCCGACGCCGATACGGGCATCAAACCGGTTCACGGCATTGGACAGCGCACGAACCACCTGGGCGTCGTCCCCGTACAGCTGCTCGAGTCCCCAAATTCCAACGTATGCACGGCCGAACCCATAACTTTCGGCGTTTTTGGTGTCCGGTTCCACGTCCGGGCAGCGCACTTCCAGTGCGGTCAGAATCTCTGCGAAGGTACGCTGGTACAGGGGCAGGTCCGGCTCCAGCAGTGTCACATCCTTACGTGCGTCCGCCAGCGCTGCGCTGAGAGGCATACCCCGAGTAAATTTGGCCCCAAGCTCGGGCGACCAGTCGAGCACCGACTGCGCTCTTTTACCTGCGTTTCCACCGCTTTCTCCCACGATGATCACCGGCTTATCAGCCAGGTCAGGCCGGCGGAGCGACTCCACCTGCCACATGAAGTTGGGGATGTGGATGCATGCGACAGCGGCACGCTTTCCATCAAGCGTCGGCATTAGAGCAACCAGCCATGTGTTGCAGAAGCGCTGTCTTCCCGCATGGGAAAGAATGAAGAAAGACGTAACGGGATATCAACTCGATGCCAGTCAGACCCGGTCCATTCCCCGGCCCCGATGAGTGCAACGCAGTCGTCTTGCCCCTGTTGTTTGTTCTCCTGCTGTGCAGTCACTCCGCCCCCAAAGTTGTTCTAAGCGGGGGGCTTGTTGCCACCGCTTAGAACATATTAGAACAAACGTTCTAATAGTCAATCACAACATGGCAAAGTAGGGCAGACACACCTGTTTTTGTGGGTCGAGGGTTACGCACATTGAGATTGTTTCCGAAAAACACTGTAGGGGCGAATGACTATCCGCCCTTGGCGAGGCTTGCCCCGTCTCTGCGCGTTGTGACACGCCCGTTTTGCGTAAGAAGCCTGCCCTGTCATTCTGAGTCTAAAGCGAAGAATTTCCTGGATATCCGTCCATCAGAACGTCTTCCTGCAGATACTCGACCCGCACCAACACGCACTCCTAAAAGTTAAGTCCTATCATCTTCGACAGGTACTCCACCATCGGCGATACGCCGTAGCGGGCGTCTGTGTACTCGTCCAGGAAGTCCGGAGAGCAGATTTGCTCATCCAGGCTATGAAGTCCTTGCGCTTGATCTCGTCGATAGCCGGGTGCTCCGGGCCGCATCCCCTTGGTGAACGTACAAGTGACTCGCCTGTGACCTCCCATCGACGTTTGAAGTCATGGCGTCCGGAGGGTCGGGCAATGTGATTTTGGACTGGACGGAATCGGTTTAAAAGAAAACACCCCAGGCATAACCAGGGGGTGTTTCGCGTAGGAACGTCGATGGGGCAACTCACCCTCTGGAACAACAAGTCATTCTGAGGAGATTGCGAAGAAGAATCTCGCCGCCGGATAACATCTGCACGATGGATCTACTATCGCTCTTCTATCGGCGAGATCCTTCGCTTCGGCTCAGGATGACTATTAGATCGACGAATGTTGTTGTACAAGCACCAGGCGATGATCGCACCCGTCGCTGACGACTACTTCGGGTCGATCTTTGCTGCGAAGGTCTGCACGACGATCTTGTCGTTCTTTACGATTAACGTGTCCGTGCCGAGAGGGAGGTCGTACTTCTCGGCACGAAGCGCTCCAGACTACGTAAGCAATTTCACCTTCGATGGTATGGTTGATCAGATTCATCTCAGATCCTGGAGGAAGGAGCTCGGTCGTGAGGCCGGTGAACAACTCCCTGAGGGCGTCCAGTCCACGGACCGGGCCATCTGGCGTCATGAGGACGGAAGTCCTTCGGTGAAGTCCTCGAGAAGGGCGTCGATGTCGCCGGCCATGATAGAGCTGATGTGGTGACCTAGTACTGATTCCGTGGAAATTAATGTGCCTTCCTGTTCGTCGTTAGACGATGTGTTCATTTGGATGTGCGAAAAGCCTAGCCGACTAATCGATCGTGATGAACACGAATTTGATCGACCAGGTCGCCCTCATAAGGTTCAACAAGACAGCGAGTAGATTCAAGACCGTTCAAGCGCGAGACTGCGCCGCATCGGATGCAGCCCGATACGGACATCCGAATAACCGCAAAATCGACCGCAGATACACATCAGAACAAGGAGAGTCTCAATGGCACAGCCTGGTTGGGGAGACATATACGACGAGCTTGGTGCGACGCCCGTCATCAACGCCATCGGATCGGTGACGCTTCTTGGTGGATCTCAAACATCGCCCACCGTCAGAGATGCGATGGAGCGCGCCAACAACGCCTACGTGCCGCTGGCGGAGCTAGAGGACAAGGCCGGGGGGCTCATAGCAGACATGCTTGGAGTAGAGGCCGCGTACATCACGTCCGGCGCTGCGTCTGCTCTGGTCCTGTCCACGGCCGCCGCGATGACCAGGGACAACGACGATTTCGTTGGGCAGCTTCCGGACACCACCGGGATGCCGGACGAGATCCTGATTCAGAAGAAGCAGCGCTACCACTACGACCGTACGCTGAACTTCGCCGGTGCGAAGCTGATCGAGTACGGCACCGACGAAGGAACGACCGAGGACGAGCTAGAAGCTGCTATCAACGATAAGACGGCTGCGCTCCACTACGTCGCAAACGAGAAGATAAAAGACTCGTCCGTGCTCACCGTTGAACAGGTGATCGCTATCGCCAAAAACCATGACCTGCCTGTGATAGTGGACGCAGCAGGGCAGGTGTACCCGACCGAAAACATGGGTAAGTACGCCAAACTTGGAGCGGACATGGTCGCCTACGGCACCAAGTACATCGGCACCCCTCACTCAGCGGGCATGGTCGTTGGATCAAAGACCTGGATTAATCGAGTTCGCCTGAACAGCTTTATTTCGTTCGAAGAGCGACGTGTTCGTGGAATCGGACGACCCCAAAAGATCGACAGACAGGAGATCGTGGGCGTCGCCGCAGCGGTGCGTGAGTGGCTGACCATGAACCACGAAGAGCGCATAGCCAAACTGGACGTGAAGTTGACCCACATCGAGCGCGCAGTCACGGGAATCCCGGGTGTGACGGTTGAAGTCGACCGAGACCCCACAGGCGCATCGGTGTTCAACATGTTCTTGAGCATCGACGAGAGCGTTGTTGGAATCTCTGAGGAAGAGATAGTCGCCCGACTCAAGGACGGCGACCCGCCGATCTGGACCCGTGTTAATCCTTACTTTGGCGGAATGCAGGTGGGCATGGTCGGGTTGAACGACGGTGAGGAAGAGGTCGTGGCTAAGCGCTTAGCTGCGGTTCTAAAGGGCTAAGTAGCGACAAAGAAATTAAAGAGAGGCGGCCCGGATTACCGGACCGCCTCTCTTCGCGTGTGTCACAACGGACAACGCCTCGGCGGCCCAACCTCGTTTCACAACGGCGGACTCGCAACCAACTGCTTTACGCACAATCGGAGTTATATCGTCAATCGGCATCTGCTCTATGGAGCGTTTTATGTCATACGTATCAGGCATGGTCAGCGCTTTCCGGTGTTTTGACTAAGGGTAATCGTATGACCCATCTCTACGCGTGGCGTCGATTATTATCTCGGAATTCGTGCCCTCTGCGACGGGAACTAGACCCTGACGCGAAACCGGGTATACAGTTACGCCCCATTACTTCGCAATAAACTGGCGCAGACATCCCGAAACCACGGGGAGACTCATCTTGGATCTCGAACTCAACGGAAAAACGGCCATCATCACCGGCGGCAGCCGTGGCATCGGCAAGGCCATCGCACGCGAGCTGGCACTTGAAGGCGTCGATGTGGTCATCGCATCCCGCGGGCTGGAAGCGCTTGAAGCCACGGCCGCAGAACTGTCTGCAGAGACCGGACGACGCATCATCCCGATCACCGTGGACACGGGCGACGACGATTCCGTGAAGTCAATGGTCGCTCAGGCAAATGAGGCGCTTGGTCACGTCGACATCCTCGTCAACAACGCCGCGGTGGCAGGGGGCGGAGCGGTACCCACCTTTGAAGAGCTCACCAAAGACCATCTGTGGGACGACATGAACGTCAAAGTGATGGGCTACCTCCGTGGTGCGCAGGCGGTTGCACCTCTTATGAAGGCGCAGGGATGGGGCCGGATTATCAATATCTCAGGCATGGCCGCACGGAACGCCGGCTCGACCATCGGAAGCGTTCGTAATGTATCCGTTGTGGCGATGACGAAGAACCTGGCCAACCTGCTGGGTCCCGACGGCATCAACGTGACGGTCGTCCACCCGGGCGCTACGAGGACCGAACGGACCGTCGGGATCGTCGCCAACCGGGCCAAAAGCGAGGGCGTGTCGGAGGCGGAGATAGAGAAACAGATGGACCATGGCAACTCGATCAAGCATCTCGTCGACGCAAGAGAGATTGCTTACGTAGTGACCTTCCTGTCATCTCCAAGGTCGATCGCCATCAACGGAGATGTCATCGCCGCTGGCGGAGGCATGGGAACGGCAATCCACTACTAGCCCTTTCAAGACATAACGAAAGTGAGACCTCGTAAATGCGCATCGCAATAGGAGGAGATCACGCCGGATTTCCGATGAAAGCGCCGGTGGTTGATCTGCTCCAGTCCTGGGGCCATGAGGTGACGGATCACGGTACTAACAGCACAGAACCGGTGGACTTCCCGGACATCGCTCGACTTGTGTGTGGTGACGTCAAAGCGGGCAGGGTGGAGCGAGGGATCATGGTCTGCGGGACGGGCGTAGGAGCGGCGATCGCGGCCAACAAGATACCTGGCATACGCGCCTCACTGAGTCACGACACCTACTCGGCGCATCAGGGTGTCGAACATGACGACGTAAACGTAATTTGCCTGGGAGCGCAGATAATCGGCCTCAATCTTGCTGAGGAGATTATGCGAGCGTTTCTGGGCGCAAAATTCAGTACGGAGGACCATTTCCGGCGGCGTGTGGAGAAGCTGAGCGAACTAGAGAGGGATGCAGCGCGGGAGCTTGGCTAACCGACTCCTCTGAGTTCAGGTAAGTGCAGTGCTCAGCGAGGCCTCATACAGAACTGGCTCGCTCCCGGGTAATCTGTGGCAGATTACCCGGGAATAGAAATACAGACAGAACGTTTCCGCAGGAGAAGATGCCGGGCACGGATGTCCTGAGCGAGTCATCGACGATGGTGCCGGTGGTGAGTGGGTTCGTGATGACCCCAATCTT
>CAUZRH010000134.1:0-5221 GCA_963582115.1 Dehalococcoidia bacterium | reverse complement strand
GTTTTATTTCTCCCCCGCGTCGTAGGTGAACGGGTTAATGGATTCGACTGATTCATCGTCGGGATCACCGTCGTCGAAACCTTATTCCGCAGGAGTCGCTGACTCGGGACCCCAAACGTCTTCGTCCGGGGTTGTTTCGTCAGGGGCACCCACCGCGTCGGGGTCATCTTTTTTCGCTTTGAGCCTGGTTAAAAGATCATCGAACGAACCGACGCCGCCGATGCGTTTGGCCTCGTCGCCGACCAGCTCTTGGATGGACGCGCGATCAGACCGAGTTTGAACCGATACCCGGTGGGACCACGATAGAACGACTAACGTTCAGCGGACGCTATTCGTTGCTGGACCCAGAGCCTAATTCTTGAGCGCGTCCGCCAGCACCTCGACAAGGTGTCGTGCCTTACGTCCCGTCCCGAAATTGGTCTGCTCCCGACATGAAATGCCGGTCACACACACCTCGTGGTCCGGATTATTTCGCACATGCGGGAAGAACCGCTCTTCACCCGCCGCCATCGAAACATCTACGTGCTCGGACTCGTATCCGAACGAGCCCGCCATGCCACAGCAACCGGCAGGTATGTCGATAACTTCGTAGTTCGGGGGCAGGTTGAGCGCCTTCACGCTGGACGAGAGTCCGGTGAGCGCCCGCTGGTGGCAATGGCCCAGGAACTGCACCTTTTTCGGCAGGTCCGTGAACTCTAGTTGCGGGCCATCGTCGCCCAGGCACTCGGCGATCACTTCCTCCAGCATCACCGTGTTGTCGGATACCGCTCGCGCCTTCTCGTCTCCGCCAAGCAGGTCCGGGTACTCGTCCTTAATCGTCATCACGCAGGACGATTCACAGCCCGCGATCTTGACGCCGCGCTGGACGTATTCGTAAAGGAGATCGACGTTGTGTCGGGCGTTTTCGCCGGCCTTGTCAAGCAGCCCCTTAGAGACCATAGGTCGCCCACAACACTTGCGGTCCTTGAGGACTATCACCTCGAACCCGAGCGCCTCAAGCAGATCGGTCGCAGCGATTCCTATCGACGGGAAGTTGAAGTTCATGAAAGTGTCGTGGAACAGCACGATCTGACCACGCGGGTGCGTTCCAGCGGGCGCTTTGCGGGCGTCAAACCACTTCTGGAACGTCCTACGCACAACCGGCGGCGCAGGCCTGTCAGATGAGAACCCGACCAGCTTTTCCAACGCCCACCGCATGGGAGCGCTCTGCGTGATGGCGTTTGCTATCGGCGCTATCGGCGCCATCTTTGCGTTGGTCTTGTGGATATCGGCGACCATTTTGGATCGCCGTGGGACCTTGTTAGTCTTGTAGTACTGGTGCAGGAACTCGTACTTGATCTTGGCCATGTCCACGTTGGATGGACACTCCGCCTTGCAGGACTTGCACTCCAGGCACAGGTCCAGAACATCCAGCGTCGCCTTAGACGTGAGCTGATCGACAGGGAACTTGCCAGAGAGCGCTGCACGAAGAACGTTGGCCCTGCCACGGGTCGTGTGCGTCTCCTCGCGAGTTGCCATGTACGACGGACACATCGCTCCCATGTTGAGCTTCCGGCACGCGCCGACGCCGTTGCACATTTCCACCGCAGCGGCGAAACCGCCCTCTCGACTGAAGTCCAGGCGCGTCTCAATATCGTTCGTCTTGTACTCGTCGCCAAACCTGAGATTGTCCAGGAGGTGCGGCGTGTCGAAAATCTTTCCCGGGTTCATGATCGTGTTCGGATCGAAGGCCCGTTTGACCTCGCGGAAGTTCTCAACCAACTCCGAACCAAACATCTTCTCGGTCCAGAATCCACGAACGATGCCGTCGCCGTGCTCGCCGGTCATCGATCCGCCGAACTCCTTTAGGAGATCGGAAACTTCGTCGCTGATCTTGTAGAGACGGTCCATTCCCTCACGGGTCTTGATGTCGATCAGCGGTCGGATGTGCATGCAGCCGACCGAGGCGTGGCCGTAGTAACCAGCTTCTGTTCCTGAGTTACGGATGATCTGCTGGAAGCGTCGTACGTACTCTGGCAGTTTTTCCGGTGCTACGGCGGTGTCTTCGACGAAGGGAAGTGGCTTTGCAGTGCCCTCAATATTGTTCATGAGCCCGAGGCCGTTCTCGCGCATCGACCACACCTGCGCCATCTCGGCGGGGGTGTTAAGTCTGGTCATGGCGAACCCTAGCTCTTTGCGGTTCATGTCCTGTTCAAGCTTGTCGAGCTTATCAGCGATATCCGCCTGCGACTCCCCGTTGAACTCGACCACAAGGATGTCGGTCGGCTCGCCCTGAAGGAATCCCAGGTTTCGTGAGACCTGGATCTGGCGACGGGCCTGGGTGATGATGATTGCACCTATGTGCTCAACCGCAGACGGGTTGTGCGCAAGTGTCGCAACCGTCGCCTCCATCGACTCGTCAAGACTGGCGAAGTGCAGGACGGCTAGTCCCGCGTGCTTCGGGATTTTGACCAGGTTGAGTCGGGCGGCGGTGACGGCGGCAAGGGTACCTTCTGAGCCGACCATGAGCTGCGCCAGGTTGACGCCGCCGGGATCGTTCACAAGGTCCAAGTTGTATCCGCCGACACGCCTTAGGACCTTGGGGAAGTTCGCTTCGACCAGCGGTGCGGCGCTTGCGGCGACCTCACGGACGGTTCGGTAAATGTCTCCCTCGAGCCCGTCGATTCGAAGCTTGGCTTCGAGTGCAGAGCCTGCAACATTTTCAAAATTAGCGATGCTGCCGTCAGATAGAACCACGTCCTGACCCAGTACGTGGTCCACAGTCTTCCCGTAGATGATGGAGTGCGCCCCACAGGAGTTGTTGCCCATCGCCCCGCCCACGGTTGCACGGCTTGCGGTGCTTGGGTCCGGTGTGAACATCAGGCCATGAGGACGGAGTTGCCGGTTCAGTTCTGTGAGGGTGATGCCGGGCTGGGTACGGACCCACTGCTCCTCGGCATTGATCTCAAGCACATCGTGCATGTACTTGGAGTAGTCAATGACCACCGCACCTTCTTGCACGGTCTGGCCGGAAAGCCCGGTGCCGCCGCCGCGGCTGAGAACCTTCACGCCGTTGCGGTTGCAGATCTCCATGACGGCCTGAACATCCTCAACAGACTTCGGGAGTACTACCCCTGCAGGCTCCATGGAGTAGATGCTGGCGTCCTGGCTGTAGAGGGCGCGAGAGTAGCTGTCGAAGCGGACCTCGCCCTGGACAACGCGTCGGAGATCGGCGGCGAGATCGCCCCGGACACTTGTGGTCATCTTGTTCCGTTTCCTTCCTGGTTATCTCCGCCACAATCACGTCGGGTGCATGGCGGATCGGTTCCGGGGCGCACCCCGGGATTAATTCAATATGCTGCCTGGCTCGTCAGAACCGGATCAAGTCGAATCCGTGTCACTGTTGGAGCCTGTACTTAACGCAAGGGAGGCATCTTCGCGCCGTTTGGCGATGTATGACGCCAGTATCGTGACCGCCAGAATCGATCCCACGGTTCCGAGTGAGATCGCTGTCGGCATGTGATAGGCCTCGCTTGTGATCATCTTTACGCCGATGAAGACAAGAATCACTGAAAGTCCGAAGTTGAGGTATCGGAAATAGGGGAGTATCCCGTCCACGAGGAAGAACAGCGCCCTTAATCCGAGGATGGCAAATACGTTGGACGACCAGATGATGAACGTGTCATCGCTTATGGCAAGTACAGCGGGAACCGAGTCAACAGCGAAGATCAGGTCGGTCGTTTCCAGTCCCAGCAGCACCATGAATAGGGGCGTAACGAACCACTTGCCGTGCCGACGTACGAAGAACTTCTGACCTTCAAAATCTGACGTAACCGGCAGGAAACGCCGAGCCAGTCTCATCACGGGGTTTTTGTCTGGCTGGACTTCTCCCTCTCGCCGGATGGCGAGCTTGAGTCCGGTGAATACCAGGAATCCTCCGAATAGGAAGATCAACCATGCGAAGGACTCAAGTAGAGCCACTCCGGTCGCTATAAACAGTCCCCGCATGACCACAGCGCCGAGGATGCCAAGGAATAGGACGCGGTGTCGGTATTCGGCCGGGACGCCGAACGAGGAGAAAACGACCAGGAAGACAAATATGTTGTCAACGCTTAGTGATAGCTCGATCACATAAGCGGTGAGGAACTCGTTACCGCTGTCCGCCCCCATCCAAATGAAAATGCCGATGTTGAATAGGACGGCAAGGCTCACCCAGATGCCGTACCAAATAGCGGCTTCGCGTATGCGCACTGAGTGTACATTGCGATGGAATACCAAGAGATCCAACGCCAACATTGCGAGAACGAAAACGCTGAACCCGCCGAATAGCAGGAAGGAATCAGACACAGGTCAGCCTGTCTGGTAACTGGCTATGCGAAACAGACTTGCCCGGAAGTCGGAGCCTGGAGTTTGACGAAAATATTTGTCGAGTGCCACGACCATAGGACCGTTTGTCCGGAGATAGCGCGTTTGGAGTTCGGTGCGGTTGCATTGAACCAGAAGCCCGGAACGTAAGCATCGACGCCGGAATCGGCCGGAAACCCGAGTCGTCTATTTCGTCCTCCAAGTGGTGCAGCGCTCGTCATAGGCGCGCGGGACCAACAGCCTGAACATCGAGTCGATCAAAACCGGTTAGCTGGCCTTAACGATCTCAAATTGTTTGGATCCAGCCGGGGTATCTACCGTGACGGTGTCGCCGACCGAATGTCCAATAATGGCTCCGCCTACAGGCGACCCGCTAGACATCTTGCCAGATAGCGGGTTTGCCTCGTCCGGGTGGACAAGCTGCACAGCAGTGGACCGTCCGGAACCGACTTCTTTGATGGTGACACGGCCGCCAAGGCGGACTACACCTTTATCTCGTGCGACGTTCCTGTCGGTGATGATCTCGGCACCCCTGAGGGTCTCCTCTATCTCGCCAATCTTCAGGCTCACCATGCCGTGTGCTTCACGGGCTGCTTCCAGCGGTGCGTTTTCACGGACGTCCTTGTCCGCAGCCGCTTTCCGAATGTCTGCGGAGAACTGGGTGCGCTGGATGATGAGTTCCGCCAACTGATTCTGCATCTGCTGGTGTCCGGACTTGGTCAGTTTTGCACCGGCTCCAGCTGACGCAGCCGTGGCGTTCTTCGCACTGGTTGCGGCTCCTCGGCCTCGTCGAAGCCGTAGGTGCTGTGCCAGGTTGACTTCGATGTAGCCCTTTTTCTTCAAATGGGCGAGGAAGAGCTTGACCACTGCCAGGCGG
>CAUZRH010000133.1:0-5237 GCA_963582115.1 Dehalococcoidia bacterium | reverse complement strand
ATGAGGCGGACATGCCGCAGGCCGAGAGCTTAATCGGCACATCGATTCGACCTTCCATTCCGTGATGCCATCCCAAGCGAAGCCGAGCGACCTTCACCGACACGCGAGGGATGGCTGTGAGTGCAACGGTTGGGTTGGGAAAAGCAGTCGCCGGTTCAGAATCAGCCTCGTTGCCGCCGCCTCATGTTTCTGACGTTCATCTGACTGACCAGTACAAACCAATCGGATCAAAACACCACAACCGACCTGAGTACCTCGCCACGCTCCATACGGCCAAACGCATCTTCTACCTCATCGACGGCGATGGTCTCCGATACGAAACGGTCCAGATCGAGTCGACCTTGCAGATACAGGTCTATAAACATCGGGAAGTCGCGCGTCGGCAGACAGTCGCCGTACCAGGAAGACTTGAGCGTCCCGCCGCGCCCGAACATATCTATAAGCGGCAGCTCTATCTTCATCTCCGGGTTGGGCACACCTACAAGCACCACCGTCCCCGCCAGATCACGTGCGTAAAAGGCCTGTTCGTACGTCTTCGGCGTACCCACGGCCTCGATCGCAACATCAACGCCGTTCCCGTCGGTCAACGCTTGAATCGCTTCAACCGGGTCGACGCTTGATGCGTTGATCGTGTGGTTGGCTCCGAACTCTTTGGCCCACGCCAATTTTCGGTCGTCTATATCCACGGCGATGATGGTGTGCGCTCCGCCAAGTTTCGAGCCTGCGATGGCCGCGTTGCCTACGCCACCACAACCGATGACCGCCACCGAGTCGCCGCGTTGGACGTTCCCAGTATTGAGGGCAGCGCCTAAGCCCGCCATGATGCCGCATCCGATCAATCCGGCAGCCTCCGGGCGCGCATCCGGGTTCACCTTCACCGCCTGCCCGGCGTCGATAAGCGTGTAGTCGGCAAAAGCGCCGATGCCAAGAGCAGGTGAAAGTGGCGAACCGTCGCTCAGGGTCATCGGCTGACGTGCGTTACGACTGTCGAAGCAGTACCAGGGCCGACCGCGCAGGCATGACCGGCAGGAACCGCAAGGAGCGCGCCAGGCTAGAACAACAAAGTCACCCGGCACAACGTTGCTCACGCCGTCGCCGATCTCTTCGACTATCCCGGCCGCTTCGTGGCCGAGCAAGAACGGAAAGTCATCGTTGATCGCGCCTTCCCGGTAGTGAAGGTCGGTGTGGCAGACCCCAGAAGCCTGGACTCGTACTACCACCTCTCCTGGCCCGGGATCGGGCACGATTATGGTCTCAAGCCTGACCGGCTCGCCTTTGCCACCGGCAATTACGCCCTGAGTTTCACGCGGCATCTGTTCTCCCCTGATATTTCGGTGTGGTTCGGTGTCGTCTCGGTGATACGTCGGTTATAGCGAGATCGTTACCGCCGGCCGAAGCCTCGCTCTAAGTCGGACTGGCTCATGTGAATCATGGTCGGCCTGCCGTGCGGGCACGTGTGCGGCTGCTCCGCCTTCTCCAGGCTCCTCAACAGCGCCCTCCCCTCGTCGTCCGTTAGCCGCATTCCGGCCCTGACAGAGGAATGGCACGCCAATGTTGCAATCATCCGATCACGCCAGGCATCGTGACGCCCCCCGGAAGCCACTTCATCCAGTAGTCCTCTGAACGCGTCACCGGCTGCTGAAGTGCGTTCGGCCAACATGCGCGGGACTGCGCGAATCAAGGCAGTTCCCAAGCCAAACGGTTCTACCACAAACCCCATCCCGGCGATTAAGTCGCTTTGATCGTTGAGTAGTTCTTCCTGTCTTGGTTCCAGTGAAACCGGCTCCGGCTCCAGCATTGTTTGGGCATCAGGAGCGCCGGTATTGAGGACGTTGGTGATTTCCTCAAATCGGACCCGTTCATGGGCGGCGTGCTGATCGATCAAATACACGCCATCCGGCCCCTCGGCAAGCAAGTATGTTTCCTGCGCCTGGCCGATCATTCTCAGCACCGGCAGAGTCTCCCGCTGCGTCTGTTCAGCAGGCTCACCTACCCGGGGTGCGTTATCCGCTGTTTCTCCGGCCGCAACGTCCAAATCCTCTACTTCGCTATTGGCATCCCGTCGTCCCGGCCACAGCGGATTCTGTTCAAGATCGGTCCGCGGCGCAGTGGCAGTTGCAGGGCTTCCGGGGCCGCCGCCTGATCCACCGACTCCTGCAAACGTGTGCGATGGAGAAGTCGGTCGGAAGATCGGCACAGGTGCGTTCGCTATTAAGACTCCCCTTACAGCCCGCTGTACTTCTCCAAATACCAGGTCCTCGCGCAGGAACCGAACCTCGGTCTTGGCAGGATGCACATTGACGTCGACGTCATTGACAGGGACTCTGACCAGCACCACGGCGATTGGATATCGCCGCTCGCCAAGCAAGCCGTGATATGCCTGTTCGATGGCGTACGAGATCCGCCTACTCTGAATCCACCTGCCGTTGATACCAAGCGTAATAAACCCTCGGTTTCCACGGCTTATGGACGGTGCTCCGGTCAGTCCTCCGACAGCGAAAGCGGAAGGTTCGCCATCGGCAAACAGCTCCGCTTCCGGGATCTCCAGCATCGCCTCGGCGATTCGTGCGCCGTAGGTACCGGCAACGGCTCCGTTGACGTCTCCGCCGCCCGGGGTAGCTAGCCTCTGACGCCCGTCCGCCGTCAGGTGAAACGCTACGTCCGAGCGCACCAGCGCGTATGACGTGACCAGTGACTGGATGCGGCCAAGCTCAGCACCCGGGGATCGAAGGAACTTGCGGCGGGCAGGCACGTTGGAGAATAGCCCGCGTACGGCGACGCTTGTGCCGGCGGGAACGCCCGTCTTGCCGGACTCGACCGTCTCCCCGAACTCAAGTAGTAGCCGTTCGCCCGATTCGCGGTCCGCAGGCTTGCTTGAAGCCTCAACACGAGACACGGATGCGATGCTCGGCAACGCCTCTCCACGGAAACCCAGGGTCTCGATCCCAAGCAGGTCAGATGTCTCGTCTACCTTGCTTGTGGCGAAGCGTTGAAACGCCAACTCAAGGTCGCCCGTCGCTATACCTCCGCCGTCGTCCACAACGCGGATCAGATCAGAACCGCCCCCTTCGATCTCGATGTCGATACGTGTAGCGCCTGCGTCGAGGGCATTTTCGACAAGTTCCTTGACGACCGACGCCGGACGTTCGATCACCTCACCCGCGGCGATGCGGGCGGCGGTGGCATCGTCGAGCAGGCGAATCTGCATCTAACCGGCTCCGTTGCGCGGGCTGAAAAACCGGGAGAACGAAGAAGTCCCGGACGAGGCGTAATCAAGTAAAGCATCGGCCACATTGACCAGCTCTTTATCGCTGTCGTCCGCAAAGAAATACGGCCGCACGACCACGCCTCCGAACTCGTGAACGATCTCCTCATGGTCATCCACCACGAGGTCCGGCGATATCGAAAGCGCCGCCCGTTCCACGGCTGCCCTGTAGTCAGAAGTAGGCTTCTCGAAGTAGTCCGTGACCAGGGGATCAATCTTGAGACGGGTCATTTCGTACTTACGTATGCCGACGCCTGACCAGATATACATCGCATGCCCGGCCTCGGTCACACGACTGAACAGGTCGTTAGCGTGCGGGCGAAGAGCGCCGTTAGCGGAGATCAGGGTGTAGTCAACGTCGATGAAAAAGTTCAATAGGTAACCCGGCATCTGCGATACATGGTTGAAGATGTGCCGAGTATAGCCATCGCCCACCCATATTCGGGCGGGTCTACAGCGAAGTACCCACCTGTTACAGGCGACGGATGTAACGGTCACCTAGCAGGAACCAGAGGCCGATCAGAAGGAGGCTTGCGCCCGCGGCGACAGATGCGATACGGATGTCCCAGACCTCCGACGCACGTGCGAAGAAGATGATCCCGATCGGCATGAACCCGAAGTTCATCATCCATATGCCCGATATTCGGCCCCGGTAAGCGTCATCGACCACCTCCATGAGGAGTGCGTTGTTCAATGAACGCCGACCGGCATCCGCCAGCCCCATGAAGAACAGGAACACGAATGCGGAAGCGAAAACGGGCGCAAGGCCAAGTCCCACGATTGCAGCCCCGGACAACAGGGTTGAGGCGATCAGCCAGAGTCCCCGGTGCGCTCCCTTTTTCAGTCCGGCTATGAACAGTGAACCTAGGAACGCGCCCAGTCCAAACACCGCCAGCAACCAGCCGACCGCCATTGGGCCTCCGCCATCGATGGTCTTTCCAAAAACGTCATCAACATATGCAGGAAGGAAGTTGCGGGCCGCATTGGCAAACATCGTCGTCCCCAGTGCTATCAGCAACAGGCCTACGACGGTTCGATTCCTAGCGGCGTAGCTAAGTGCGTCTTTGAGATCACCCAGTACGTTGCGATGCTTCCCGGCGGAGATAACCGATGGCAGCATTGCGCTGAATATCAAAGAACTCAAGTTGAAGACAAGAATCGTGTCGTATGCGGCACCGGGCCCGGCCCACGCATATATGATGCCGCCGATCGCCGGCGCGGCCAGGGTCATCAGGGACATTCCCATGCCATTGAGAGCCAGCGCGTTCGCCATCAAATTGTCGCCGACAAGGCTGGGAATGATAGATTGTCGAGCCGGCATGAGGAACGCAAACAGGGTTCCCTGGAAGATGGATGCGACCATCAGAAACCAGATGGAAATGACATCGGTATGGATCGCAGCCGCTATAACACCGGCGTTGAGGACCATGCCAAGCTGGCCGACCTGGATCAGGCGTTTACGGTCAATCCGGTCAGCGATAACCCCGCCGAACATGCCAAATATCAGCATCGGTGGGGCAAAGCCGACGGAGATCATACCGACCATGTCGTACGAGCCGGTCAGGTCCCACGCAAGCAGGCCACGAGTGACCATCTGCATGTTCATGCCACCCATCATGAGCAGCATTGATAGCCAGAGGGCCCTGAAATTCGGGTTGGAGAGGGACTGGAACGTTCGTTGCCAGTAGCCTTCGGCGACGGTGACTTCAGGTGCTAACTTAGAGGCTCCGGGCGCGTGTACGCCGGAAGACTCTGAAGTTTCCTGACTGTCACTCGCCAAACGGTCTTGCTCCCTACCTGTTTATTAATTCGCCACCTGTGTAGGTCTCAAGTTCGTAGGTGGTCAACCCAGTCGTCGCAATCCCCGCATTGAGACCATGAATATCACTGAGACGACGAGCAACACGATCCCGAGTCCCATCATCGACGCCTGTGCTCCGTAGGCTTCCATGGCGATTCCGAGCGGCAACAT
>CAUZRH010000132.1:0-5247 GCA_963582115.1 Dehalococcoidia bacterium | reverse complement strand
GGGCTTGCTCCGTCCGTTGTCGCCGGCAAGCGGAGGCGGGCCCGGATTAGCGGGCGGATACCGCCACTTCCTGCGGCACGATGCCCAGGTTTTCGCAGGTCCGTGCTACCACGGCGGCGCGGTTCAGCGTGTAGAAGTGGATTTGATCCACGCCCTCAAGCATGAGTCGATGCGTGAACTCCGTAGCGACGCTGACGGCGATGCTCAAGCGGGCCTGCGTACCATTTCCGGCCCTTCCGAACCGGGCGACGAGCCAGTCAGGCACGCTCGCACCACAACGTGCGGCGAATCGACTCGCGGCCACGATGTCCACAACAGGCATCACCCCTGGGACGATAGGTGCCGTTATTCCGGCTGCACGAACGCGGTCCATGAAGCGCAGATAAAGTTCAGGTTCGAAAAAGAACTGTGTTATCGCTCGCGTTGCACCGGCGTCGAACTTGCGTTTCAGGTTGTCCAGATCGGCTTCGGCGCTGATCGCTTCCGGATGTGGTTCGGGGTAGGCCGCCACCGTAATTTCGAAATCGGCTACGCGTTTCAGCCCCGCAATGAGATCGGACGCGTAGTGGTATCCATCCGGATGCGGCGTGTAGCCGTCAGAACCTGCCGGGGCATCGCCTCGGATCGCCACGATGTGCCTTATCCCGGCGTCCCAGTAATCTTGAGCCACCTGGTCGACCTCATCACGTGTTGCTCCGACACAGGTCAGGTGAGCGGCGGCAGGGATGTCGGTCTCTTCCTGCATTCGGCGGACGATCTGATGCGTCCGCTCTCGTGTGCTGCCTCCGGCGCCGTATGTGACAGACGTGAATCGGGGGCCGTACGGCTCCAGTCGCTTGAACGAACGCCAGAGCGTCCGTGCGGCGCTGGGCGTGCGCGGAGGAAAGAACTCGAACGATACCTGTGGCAGCCTGCGGGTGGTTGAGTTCAACTATCGGCCGCCACTTGTGCATCCTCCGAGCGATCGCCGGATGTTGTTGACGACTTCTGTGACGCCAGCCAAACGTTCACGGTTAAAGGCTCGCCTTTCAATTCGCGGGCCAGTTTGGCCTGCATCCCTGAGCTTTCGCACCACGCCGACACCTCTTCGTGGGCGAGACCCAGCCGATGGTGTGCGTGGTCTTCAATCAATACGCGTTGCTTGTGCGGGGCGAAGTCGATCACCAGCAATCGGCCGTCGGGCCGTAGAACTCGCCCCGCCTCGGCGATCGCTGAGGCAGGTTCTTCTGCGTAATGCAAAACCTGGTGGAACACCACCGCGTCTTGCGAGCCGTCGGCGAACGGTAATTCGTACATATCGCCATGCCTGACCTGGCAGTGTTCAAGTCCCGGCTTACCAAGGTTCACACGAGCGAATGCCAGCATCTCGTGTGACAGGTCGATGCCAACGCCGTTCTGGATATCCGGGGCCATTACTTCAAGAATTCGACCCGTGCCGGTGCCGATATCCAGTAGATCGGAGACATTGTCCCTCCCAAGAAGTTCACGGACACATGCCTCAACCTCAGCTTCAGGAACGTACATCGACCGTATCTTGTCCCAACGAGGTGCGTTGTCACTGAAATATGCCACTGCTGCCTCTGCTCTGGCTTCCTTGATCTCCTCCAGTCGCTCCAGGTCACGGATGTAAACTGGATCGTCTACGGGGATAAGGTCCACGATGGCGCGTCCCAGTCGAGGTCCATCCTGGCCGCTGGCTATCCGATAAAAAGCCCACTGACCCTCACGGAACCGGCTCAACAGCCCTGCCTCTACCAGCAACTTCAAGTGGCGTGACACGCGTGGCTGACTCTGGCGCAGGATCTGCGTTAACTCTGTCACCGTGAGTTCTGCACGGGCGCAGAGAGTGAGCAGGCGTAGCCGTGTTGGCTCTCCTGCTGCCCGGAGTCCTGCAAGAAGCTGTTCCATTAGGCGGTCACTTGTCCCCTGTATGATGAATATACACCAGAAGTTTGGATATAAACATATCTTTATATATGGGTCAAACCGAGCCAGAGACCAGAAACGAAATATCGAATAGCTAGGTTAGGCCGACGCCAGATTCTGCTGCATGGGTTTGAATTGGCAGCCTTCGACAAACAGGTCAAAAAAGTCAGGCATCGTCTCAAGCTCAATATGCTCGATATCCCGCGTCAGCAACTCGATTTCCCTGCGCTTCGCTGCAGACGTGAGCATGATGGTCGCTCCCTCAAGAGCGGCGTTGCCGACCTTTGTGACGCGGTCGCTTGGGACGTTAGCTATGAAGCCAATGTCGCGTGCGTTGTCCACATTGATGTAGTTGGCAAACCCTCCTGCGAGGTTCAGACGGGATAGTTCGCCCATTGGGACTCCGTATTCCCGCAGGACGATCCACTGACCGCAAGAGTTGGCGGCCTTCGCCTGTGCCAGCGCGCTCATGTCTGCGCGTGAGATCGTGATGCCGCGTTCGGGTGCCACGTCGAACTCGGAAGCGCCGTTATCCAGCACTCCAAGCTCATTCATGGTTCCGGTTCTGACAAGCTCAGCCAGGAGGTCGACAAGGCCGGAGCCGCATATGCCTTCCGCGGCCGCGTCGCCGATCGTGCTGAAGTCGACCGTGCCGTCTTCGATGCGGACGGATTCGATAGCGCCGTCGTAACCGGGCATACCGAAAGTAACCTCGGCACCCTCAAACGCAGGGCCGGCAGGGCAGGAGGCCGCAAGCATGCGGTAACGGTTCCCTACAACCACTTCGGTGTTGGTGCCGATGTCTACAAGAGCGACGACCTCTTCAGATTCGTCCATACCAATCGCAAGTATGTCGGCCGCTATGTCGCCGCCGATGTGGCTTCCCACCAGCGGCGCTCCGTACACGTTGGCGTCTGGGAAGATGCGCAGGTCAAGGTCGCGGGCTTTGAAGTTCAACGCGGTCGTCTCACGCTCACCGGCCTTGAGCTCCTCTTCGATGATCGACCTGTACGGCTTCTCTCCGATCGACTGAACGTCGATTCCGAAGAACAGCTCACGCATAGTGGAGTTGCCCACTATCACGGCCTCGTAGATGTGACGCCTGCGAACCTTCAACCGGCGGGCCATGTCTCCGATCTCGAAGTTGATCGACGACAACATCACCTGTGCCAGTTCGCCCTTGAACTCGCCGCTGTCGTAAGAGATGCGGCGCATCGTGTCGCTGCCGCCAAACCGCTGCGGGTTCTCGAACGCCCCTGTGTGGGCGATTTCGCCCGTTTCAAGGTCGACTAGGTTCAGAACAACGGTGGTCGTGCCGACGTCGACCGCCAGCCCATAAATGTGCCCGCGGTATCGGTCGATCACTTGGCCATCGAACACCACATCGTCACCAACACGGGTCGTGAGCGGATCAAGAGGTACGCCACGGGATACCGAGTGGGTAAGGATGCGGGGCTGCCTGCGGAGTACTGCGAACTCGATATCGGCGTCAGGATCTTTGACGACGGCCTGACATGCAAGCCGGTAGTTGTCGTTCAGGAGAAAGGTCTCGGACTCCGTCGGATCGTTCAGCGCCTCAGCCCCGCGCTTCACCTCCACGATGCACTCATGGCACTCGCCGGTCCGTCCACAAGACGTCGGTACACGGACGCTGAGTGCGTCTGCGTAGTCGAAGATGCTCTGGTCGGCTACAAGTTCAAGAACCTGATCGCCATGATGGAGAGGAGACATTGCTTCTGAGGATTACTCACTGACGTGGACTATTTAGGATGATGGTTCTGATTATTGAGCGCCGTTATCGGCCAAGACCCGGATTTGAGTTAAGGGTTCGGGGCGGGGACCGCTCTAGGACTCCCACGCCGATCTGTAGTCGATGTCATCGCTACCGGTGCAGATCGCCTTTTCTCCCACGACCTTGAAAAACTGATTGCGGCAGGGGAACTTTGCCGTACACCGGGACTTTGCGTCCTTGTATGGACATCGAGTTTGCCCGGGTGTGGCGGCGGTGTTTGAGATATCTGAGTAGATATCCATCAACCGTGACATGCTCTCCCGCAATCGGTCAGGATCGACCTTTTTTGCGGGCGCGTTATTGTCTTTGCTGCCCTGGTTATCAGGCGGGAGATTATCTGGAGAATCCGCCATGTTGGCCTCCCACGGTTCCGGGACTATCTGTTGCCAGCGGGGTTAGCTGGAACTGTTCGCCCGGATGACCGCTATCAGGTCTTTAGCCTTCTCCACGCAGGAGATGGCGTTGTCGGCGTAACCGTCCGCACCCATGTCGTCGGCAAACTCCTGGGTTACGGGCGCGCCGCCGGTCATGAACTTGTACTCGTCCCGAAGACCCATGTCTTCAAACTCGACGATGGTGCGTCCCATGTTGGGCATCGTCGTTGTGAGCAGGGCGGACATCATCACGAGGTCGGCCTGTTTTTCGTCGGCCGCCTCAATGAACTCGTCCGGTTTTGTGTCGACCCCGAGGTCGTGCACAACGAATCCTGCCCCACGCATCATCATGATGCAGAGGTTTTTCCCGATGTCGTGGAGGTCGCCCTTCACTGTGCCAAATACGGCCGTGCCGATCGGTTCTACGCCCGACGCCGAAAGGATCGGGTCGATGTGGGCCATCCCGGCCTTCATGGCCCGAGCTGCGATGAGAACCTCAGGAACGAAGATCAGGTTATCCCGGAACTTAACGCCGACGATCGCCATTCCTGAGATCAGTCCCTCGTCAAGGACATCGTTGGCCTCACGCCCTTCGGCGAGCGCCTTCTGGGTCAGCTCATTTACGGCGGTGTGATCGCCGGTGATGAGGCTGTACGCCATCTCTTGCATGAGCGCGTCGCCCGCCTCGATCTGCTCGAGGATCATGGCACGCTCATCTTCCTTTGTGACGTACTCGAACTCTTTCGCGAGCCCTTCATGAACGATTGGCAAGGATCAAATCTCCGGGGTGATTGGGTAAGTAGCCGTGCGATCTGACGGGCGACTCATAGAAAGCTATATTGATACATAAACATATCGTTATATATCTGTCAATGCAAGCTACCCGCAGGTTTGCCGGGGTTTTTACTGACCGGACCTGAAGGGTGCCTTTAGAGGCGTTCAGCGCTCCAGTTCTTGACCGCATCCGGGATGGCCAGGAGGTTCTGAAGTTTCGTCTGCAGGGGTATAGCGCACTCCGGTGCAATCATCTGTACGCCGGCCTCAAGACAGGCGTACACCTCTTTACGAACCTCATCCGGTCCGCGTGAGTAGAGCGTCTGTGGGTTGTTGATGTTGCCCACAAGGCCGATCCCACCGTCCACTGCGTCCATCGCT
>CAUZRH010000131.1:0-5274 GCA_963582115.1 Dehalococcoidia bacterium | reverse complement strand
TTGCGTAGACGCGGGCACTCTGATTGCTGAACGCCGCAGCTACCCAGGTCATGGTTCGTGCAACGTCGTCGCCTGTTGCAACGGCGAGAGCGCCCCCCGGACAAAAATCGTTCTGGACATCGACTATGACCAGTGCATCGTTAGCTGTCAGATTCATGTGAGTACCTACCTGTCGGCCAGCCGTCTTCCCCTGATCTGGAGCCTGTCCTCACCCGATTATCACCAGGTGTACCTCGAACGGACCGTGAATGCCGTCCACAATCGTGGCAGCAATATCGCCTGTGCGGCTCGGTCCAGAGATCAGATTCATGGAACCAGCTATGGCTCCTTCGTTGTAGTCGGCCCGTTCCAGCGTGAACAACTCGTCCAGTGATGGCAGCACGTCGCCCCGGGTGAGGATGGCGATGTGGCGTCCCGGTGCCAGTGATACCAGTCTTGATAGACCCTGGCGCGGGTGAAGGACCACCGTGCCGGTCTCGGCGATTGCATAGTCGACGCCGGTAATACCGACGTCGGAATCGAATGTCGCCTGCTTCAGTGCGGGTACGTCCGTGCCCGCCTGACCAACCGTAGCAATCCCCGGGGTAACGCCCAAGGCTTGAAGAGCGGCGTCGACGGGAACCGCGTTGAATACCTCCTGATCTGATCGCAATATCTTCGTAGCGCCGGCGTCGTAGCATATCTCCGCAACAACGTCCGCAGCGTCCTCAGGCGACGCAACGCGTCGTACCTTCCACCCGGCCGTGGCGGCCGAATCGGCGACCGCGTCAAGTAATACATCTGCCTGCTCGGACATCTCTCGGCGCACGCCGTCCGCAGCCGATCTGACGTCATCTGGAGTTAGGCCTAGATGTGTCGCATCGTCCGGTGCCGGAGCACTTGGAGATTTTCCAAGCGCGCCGCGTACGCGGCCAAGAAATGCGTCCCGTCCCGTGATGGCCATTAACTTTCACCCTCGGAACTCTGGGAATCCTGAGAACTTTGGGCAAGACGTTTCTTAAACCGGTCCCTGAACGGTGAAGCCGCCGGGAGCGGCATGTCACGACTACGGGTCCAACCGGACAGCGGGGGCGGGAGTCGCTTGAACATGCCGCCACGTGCAAATGGCCGACCAAGGCGGTTTGCAAGCTTGCCGCCTCTACGGAAACGCCCTGACTTAATATTTCCGAAGCGCCACGCCTTCCAACCCAGCCGTTCCATTCGTCCGACGGATCGCACCTCCGGCGGTCCCTCTACGACCTGTTGCCTGAGGTGGAGCAACATGTTTGGGATGTCGATCCGCACCGGGCAGACCTCGCGACAAGCCCCGCATAGGGACGACGCAAAAGGCAAATCTGATGCCTGTTTCAGACCAGAGAGGACCGGCGAAACCACGGCCCCGATCGGTCCCGGGTAGACCCATCCGTAGCTGTGTCCGCCCACTTTGCGATATACAGGACAAGCGTTCAGGCACGCACCGCACCGCAGGCAGTACAGGGCCTCCCGCAGCTTCTCATCGGCCAGCAACTTCATACGGCCGTTGTCCACGATCACCAGGTGGAACTCTTCAGGCCCATCCTCTTCTTCATCACGCCGAGGTCCGTTTACCATCGTCACGTAACTGCTAATTCGCTGTCCGGTCGCTGATCGGATCAGGATACGGAGCATCACCCCCAGGTCCTGCATGGACGGGACGATCTTCTCCATGCCCATCACGGCGACGTGAACACGGGGAATCGAAGTACACATTCGGCCATTGCCCTCGTTGGTAACGAGGACAATGCTGCCGCTCTCAGCGACAGCGAAGTTGACGCCGGTCACCGACATATCCGCCCGCTGGAAGGTCTCCCTGAGCATGCCACGTGCCGTCGTCGTCAACTCCTCCGGCGTATCCCCGGGGTCGATCCCGGTCGTCTGCTTGAACATCTCGGCGACCTGGTCCTGCGACTTGTGAATCGCAGGGGCGATGATGTGATACGGGGCTTCACCTGCAAGCTGGATTATGTACTCGCCAAGATCGGTTTCCACCGCCTCGATGCCGACCGCCTCCATCTCATGTGCGAGGCTCATCTCCTCAGACACCATGGATTTGCTCTTGATAACGGTCTTCACATCACGGTCACTGGCCAAGTTCAGGATGTACTCGGTCGCCGCCGCAGAGTCATTAGCGAAGAAAACGTTGCCGCCGTTGGCATCTACGTTGTCCGTCAGCATCTCCAGGTAGTAGTCGAGATTCTCGATCGTGTGCTCTTTGATAGCCCGACCACGATCCCGTTGGTCCTCCCAGCCCTCGGTGTCAGCTCCGGCTGACTGACGTTTGGTGTGGAAGCCGTTGTAGACGGCTTCCATAGACATCTGGATAACGGGGTCCGCCAGCGTTTCTTTGGCGCCTTTTTTAAAGCGATCTGTCGTTGGAAGCATCAGGCCTGCGCTCCGTTTGTTTTACCGATCGTACCGATCGCCTCGTCCAGGATTTCAGCGATGTGCTTTACCTTCAGATCAGAGCCTCTTCTTCTCAATCCGCCCGCCATGTGCATGATGCAGCCGGTGTCCCCGGCCACGATGGTTGCTGCGCCGGTGGCTGAAGCGTTATCCAGCTTTTCGTCCAGCATCGCCGTGGACACGTCAGAGAACTTCACGGCAAACGTTCCGCCAAAGCCGCAGCAGACTTCCGATCGATACATGGGAAGCATCTCGAGGCCTCTCACCTGACCAAGCAGTTCCGCCGGCTGATGATCGACGCCAAGTTCGCGCTCAAGATGGCAGCACTGGTGATACGTGGCCGTGTCCTCCAGTTGGGGCCCCAGACCTCCGAACTGGTCATCTTCCCCTAGGACGTCTACCAGGAACTCGGTGAACTCGTAGATGCGCTCACCTACCCGCGTTGAGCGGGCCATCTCTGTCGGATCGTCCTCGAAGATCTCCGTATAGAAGTTGCGCACCATCGCGCCACATGAACCTGAAGGCACGATGATCGGGCCTTCGGTTGCATCGAACACGTCTAGAAAGTGCAGCGCGACATCCCGGGCCTCACTACGAAAACCCGAGTTAAAGGCCGGTTGGCCGCAACAGGTCTGGCCCTCAGGGAATAAGACTTCGATCCCAAGACGTTCGAGTACGTTTACGACGCTTTCACCCACCTCCGGCCGAAACTGGTCGACAAGGCAGGTGACAAATAGTTGGATCTGTGTGGGGCGTGCCGGTTGTTCAGACATTGCGGCCAAACGTAGCAGAACGTGTGCGCATCGGGAAGTACGACAAGGCTTTGCCCAGAATCAATGTCGCAACTCTGTCGCCTCGTGATAATCTTCGTCGGCTGCTCTTTAAATAGCTAACCCTCACACTGGATCCTTAATCGCTTGGCAGAAAACCAGTACGACGTAACTATTGTCGGCGCAGGCATTATCGGCCTCTCGACAGCCCTGACATTGCTGGAGCGCCACCCCGGCCTCAAAATTGCACTGCTGGAGAAGGGCAACGACATCGCCCAGCAGCAGACCGGCCACAACAGCGGCGTCATCCATTCTGGTATCTACTACCGGCCCGGTTCCTTCAAGGCGCAGTTCTGCGTCGAAGGCCGTGCGTCCATGGTGAAGTTCTGCCAGGAGAACGAGATCCCCTACCGAGAGATCGGCAAAGTGATAGTCGCCGCGGACGAGGTCCAGGTAGAGCGACTCAAGGTCCTTGAAGAGCGCGGCAAGGCGAACGACGTTGAAGGTCTACGGATGGTCGACAAGGACGAGCTCGCTGAGCTTGAGCCACACGTCTCCGGCATCGCCGCCCTGTTCGCTCCCAAGACCGGTATCGTGAATTACCAGGACGTCTCACGCGTGTACGCAGAGAAGGTTCAGGAGGCCGGTGCGGAGATCTTCCTCAATTCCAAGGTGGAGAGCTTTGAGCGCCACGATGGGTTGATCTACATCGAGACCGAGAACGGCGAGTTCGTCACCAAGAATGTCGTCAACTGCGCCGGTCTACATTCAGACCGGGTCGCACGAATGATGGGTGTCGACCCCGGCCTTCACATCATCCCGTTCAGGGGCGAGTATTACACGATCAAGAAGGAGCGGGAGTACCTGGTAAAGCATCTGATCTACCCGGTGCCGGACCCCGCATTCCCATTCCTGGGTGTTCACTTCACCCACAACATGAAGGGCTACGTTGAGGCGGGACCGAACGCAGTTCTCGCTATGCGTCGCGAGGGCTATCGGAAGCGCGACTTTTCTATCGGCGACAGCTGGGAGACCTTCACCTTTGGCGGATTCTGGAAGATGACAGCCCGTGATTGGAAGACAGGCTTTTACGAGGTAAATCGATCTATCAGGAAAAGCGTGTTCGTGAAGGACCTGCAGAAAATGATCCCGGAGATCCAGAAGTCAGACCTCGGGATCGGCGGATCAGGTGTTCGTGCGCAGGCGGTCGACAATCAGGGCAACCTGCTCGACGACTTCCGTATCGCTCAGACCGAGGGCGCCGTGCACGTGCTAAACGCACCATCGCCGGGCGCTACTTCGTCGCTGGTGATCGGCAATCGTGTCGCGGACATGGCAGAAGAGACGTTCTCACTAGCTTAACCGCCGGATTTTCGGCTAGCCTCGACCGATCCACTTGCCGTCGGCCAACGGACTGTCTTGCTCTGCCTCGTGCAGCCGTCGGACAAGTTCCATTGATGCAATAAATGCATCGACCTGGCCGGCAAGATGAGCGGGCGTGACGCCTCCGCGCAGGTCTATCACATGCTTGAGCCACATCGATCCGTATGGGCCGAGGTCCGTATCGTTGTCGACCAGTGCCACACCCGTAACGAGGTTCCAGTTGAGCCTGTCTACAAACCTGTGCGCCCAGTTGAGCGCTCCGGCCCCACCGATGGGGCGTCTCGGGTAGTAGAAGAGCAGGTCTATCAGCGAGATGTCGCCGCCCGGCGTGTACAGGCGCGGATCGGGATCCGGCATGACCTGGATTGTTCGGTCGTCATCCAGCAGGAGTTGGAATCGATTACCTGCGTCCAACTCTCGATCCACGACGCGCCAGGACACCGGCGGGGGCGTTAATTCAAACGCGTCACGCACCACCGAGAGGGCGTTAGTGCCGGGCAGAATCAGATCAGGCAGAGCGGTCACCTCTTCTGAATGGTTACTGGTTCACCACAGCGATATGCCGACGACTAAAGAACGAATTGTAATGAAACAATACGGCCTCCCGTCATTCGCGCTGGGTGGGAAGACAAATTTTCGCACTACGCGCCCAACACCCAACCCTCCTAATGTAGAAGGGGATGAGGGGGGGGTATTCACG
>CAUZRH010000130.1:0-5303 GCA_963582115.1 Dehalococcoidia bacterium | reverse complement strand
GAGTCCACTAGTACTGCCACCCTGTCTACAGGCTATCCACAAGACATCATCAGGCAATTAAGGTTGATTCGTTCCTGAATGAAGACTCTTTCCAGACTATCAACCGGCTTATTAAGATGATGAAAGTTCCGAATTACAAATCTTTTATGGTGTTTGTTAATTGATAGATTCCACTCTTATTCATATTCGTTCTGGGGATGGAGGCGACGGAGTCGTTTCGTTTCGACGCGAGAAGTTTGCGCCGAACGGCGGCCCAGACGGGGGAGATGGCGGTGACGGAGGCGATATCGTTCTGGTCGCTGACAAAACCCTAAACACCCTTCAGAAGTTCCAGTACCGGCAGCGATTCGATGCTGTTGGTGGAGCAAGTGGGGCCAGGAAGAAACAACACGGAGCGAGCGCTGACGATGTCGTGATTAGGATTCCTGTCGGCACCGAGGTGTGGGAAGTATCGAAAAATACGGAGGAATCCGACCAACTTATTGCTGACCTTTCAGAAGATGGAGTGCAGGTTCTGGTTGCCAGGGGAGGCCGTGGTGGTTCCGGGAATGTTAAGTACGTTACCTCGCAAAACCAGGAGCCATTACTGGCAGAAGGCGGTCAGTTGGGGATAGGTCGGGAGTTAAGGCTGGAACTGAAGCTGTTGGCAGATGTTGGAATAATCGGGATGCCAAATGCCGGGAAGTCCAGTTTGCTTACAGCTCTAACGGGTGCACACCCAAAGGTAGCTGCGTATCCATTCACGACGCTTGAGCCGTCGTTAGGAGTGCTTGCGCGCCGACTGGATTCGATCGTTCTTGTAGAGATCCCCGGGTTGATAGAGGGTGCGGCAGAGGGCATAGGACTTGGCCATGATTTCCTGAGGCATATCGAACGGACCCGACTCCTAATCCATCTCGTGGATGGAACAGAAGAGGGCATTGATGATCGTATGAAGCTCATCAACGCGGAACTTTTGGCATTCGATGAGAAGCTCGCAAAAACGCCACAGATAGCGGTGGTCAACAAGTCAGATATTGCCGAAGTTTCAGAGAAATTTTCTGATTTGAAGGATGAATTGGAGAAGAACGTATCGACAGGTGAGGCGATATGTGTGTCGGCAGCGACGTACGACGGGCTTCAGGATCTATCGAATACTCTGTTCAGGCACCTGGCCACGATCAAAGCTGATCAGGAGGCTGAGGAGGCATTGCGTGGAGTTGAAGATGAGATTCGTGTTTTTCGACCCAGCGCAAGAACCTCTCGGCCGCTTGCCGCGGTTGAGGGTGATGGGTATCGGGTGTTGCATGACCGTGCGGTTCGCATAGCAAATGCCAGTGACCTCAATATCTTCGAGGTTCAACTCCAGTTGCATAAGCTGCTGGAACGGCTAGGAGTCGTGCGGGCACTCGATGATCTGGGCGTCAAGATGGGCGACACGGTTTTCATTGGAGAGGCCGAACTCGAGTGGAGTTAACCGGAGCCAATAGCTCACGGGCTAGCCGGATTAGAAGCCGAATAGGTGTCCTGGGTGGGACGTTTGATCCGATACACAACGGGCATGTGGCTATTGCGACGGCCGCGTTCAATGTCCTTGAGTTAACCAGCGTGCTTTTTGTCCCTGCGGCCCGGCCGTGGATGAAGGAGTCAGGCGCCGGTCCCGGAGTGACGTCGGCCGATCACCGCATTGAGATGGTCAAACTTGCGACAGAGAGCCGAGAAGGGTTTGAGCTTTCAACGGTAGACGTCGATCGGGGCGGGCTGTCTTACAGTGTCGACACGATTTTAGAGCTCAGGGAACAGTACGGCCACGCGACAGAGTTGCTGTTGATCCTGGGAGCTGATGCGTTAGAAGAGCTTCCACGCTGGCGTGAGCCTGAACGGTTGATGAGCATGTGTACGCTGGTATGCATAGGCCGGCCGGGGAGCGGTTTGCCGGAGAATCTGCCGGCCCGACACCCGGGGCGTGATGCCGAGTTCGTCTCTGGGCCCATGCTTCAGGTCAACGCTACGGAGATTCGAGCGAGAGTGGTGGCGGGGTTGTCTGTAGAGGGAATGGTCAACGCGTCGGTAGGCGCGTATATCGAACGAGAGGGCTTGTACCGAGAGTACGGGGCCGATGATGAGAAGAGGCACCAGTGACTGATCTGAAGGCGCTTGCGAGAAGAACCCTGGAGAGAGCTCAAGAGCTTGACGCACTCAGGTTCGGGGATTTCACGCTGACCTCGGGCGCAAAGAGCAGTTACTACTTCGACGGTCGGATTCTTACGCTGGACCCTGAAGGCGCGGATCTTGTGTCGGAAGCGTTCCTGGCGATGGCTGTAGCGGCCGGAGCGACCGGTGTTGGAGGTCCGACTGTGGCAGCCGTACCGATCGCCGGCGCTCTTGCTCTGCGTAGCAGGCAAGCCGGAACCCCGATGGACGGGTACTTTGTGCGGGACGCGGTCAAAGAGCATGGCGCGCGCAAGCAAGTGGAGGGGGCTATCAAGCCCGGTGCCAAAGTAGTGGTGTTCGACGACACCGTCTCTACAGGCGGAAGCCTTCTGGTAGCGATGGACGCAATCCAGGACTTCGGTTGTGAGGTTATGGCCGTCCTGTGCGTTCTAGACCGCCACCAGGGGGGTAGCGACGAGGTTCGAAGGCGCGGCGTACCGTTCAGGGCTATGCTTGAAGCCGATGCCGAAGGCAACGTCGCAATTTCTGACGCGCTCTAAAGCCCGGCTGGCGCACTGGATATGAGTAACGCCAGCACGGGAGTGAAATTTCTGATCGGCGGAACCGACTAGACGTCCAGGTTTTTCACTTCCAGTGCGTGGGTTCTGATGAAGTCCCTGCGGGGCTCTACTTCGTCACCCATTAGCGTCCTGAATAGGTCATCGGCCTGTATCGCGTCGTCGGCTGTCACACGAAGCATCACCCGCTCGGCCGGGTCCATCGTGGTCTCCCAGAGCTGGTCTGCATTCATCTCGCCAAGGCCCTTATAACGCTGGATCGACACGTTTCCGCGGTCGGCGTTCTCTTCGAGCGTGGTTACGAGATCGTTCCAGGCGACGTCACGGGCGATTTCGTCTTCTTCGCGGGCGATGCCATACGGTGAATTCTCGACGACCTTCTGGACCCTTGGGAACAATCGGCGTGCGGAGTTCAACGTTGGGTGTTCGTAGATCGCGCGGGTTAGCGTGAAGCCATCGATATCGAACGTGATGTCCGGCGGCGGCGGGGGTGGTTCGACCGGCTCTCCGGCGTCCTCCTGCAGTTCTGAGGACTCTGGGGACTCGCTAGAATTGGCGTCGTCCGAGGAGGGCTCGTCGAACATCGTCGGCTGAACCGGTTCTGGCAGCTCTGGCATCGGGGGTCGGAAGTCGAGTTTCTGCAACTCGGGATCGGTCAGTAGTCGTAGCGTTACTTCTTCTGACAGGCCAAGAGTCCGCAGGGCGGCGACCGAATCCGCGAAGTCACGTACCGGCGACATAATACCGCCGAGGGGACCGCCCTTGAAGTTGACATCATCGTCAGTCTGCGAGGTCACGGATAGCTTGGAATAGACACGTGATGCAAGCCAGCGATCTAGCTCATCGTCAGAGAACAGCCATGAGGCTGAGCGGCCACGAGAGGCCTTGTAGAGCGGCGCTTGTGCGATGTACAGGTAACCGCCGCCGATCAGCTCCGGCAGGTTGCGGAAGAAGAAGGTCAGCAGCAGGGTCCGGATGTGCGCTCCGTCTACATCTGCGTCGGTCATGATGACGACGCGGTGATAACGCAACTTGGACTGATCGTAGTCCTCGCCGATGTTGCAACCTAGCGCCGTCACTAGTGCACGGATTGTGTCGCTTTCGATCATCCGCTCAAATCGGGCCTTCTCCACGTTGAGGATCTTGCCCCTCAACGGCAGGACGGCCTGGAAGCGACGATCACGGCCCTGTTTCGCGGAACCGCCAGCGGACGGACCCTCCACGATGTAAAGCTCGCTTATTGACGGGTCCTTCTGACTACAGTCGGCGAGCATTCCCGGGAGCGATCCGCCGTCCATGGCGCTCTTTCGCAGGACCAGGTCCCGCGCCTTCTTGGCGGCTTCGCGAGCGCGGGCCGCAGTTGTAGCTTTTTCGAGGATCTTCTGGGCATCGACCGGGTTGTCTTCAAGGAACTCAGTGAGGCGTCGGCCCACAACAGTCTCGACTGCGCCTTTAACCTCCGGGTTTCCCAGGCGACCCTTTGTCTGGCCCTCAAACTGCGGATTCGTCATTTTCACGCTGATGACGCTGAGCATCCCCTCACGGACGTCTTCGCCGGAGAGGTTTGGGGCGTCTTCCTTCAGCAACTTGCTCTTGCGACCGTAGTCGTTCAGGACCCGCGTCAGGGCGGACCGGAAGCCGGTTACGTGGCTACCGCCGTCGATGGTGTTGATGCAGTTTGCAAAAGAAAGGCAGTTTTCGTTGAAAGACTCGTTGTACTGGAACGCAACTTCTACCTGCGTTCCTTCAACGTTCTCTTGCGTGTAGACGATGTTGTCGTGGATAGCGCCACGCTTGCGGTTCATCGTCCGAACAAAGCTTTCCACGCCGCCGTCGAACAGGTACGACACCTCGTTGTGCGGCCAGAGTTCGTCGTGGAACTCGGAGCGGAAGCGGATGCCAAGTCCCTGGTTCAGATAGGCCATCTCACGGAATCGATTTGAGATCGCATCGAAATCGTAAGTGAGCTCTTCAAACGTCCCCATGTCCGGAGCCCAGGTGACGGTCGTGCCGGTTCCGGACGGATCGGACTCGGTCAGTTTGCGGGATTCCAGACCGGTGATCGCACCACCGAGGGAGTACTCCTGGCGGTAGACCCTGTTGTTCCTGCGGACCTCCACGATGGTGGTCTTAGAAAGGGCGTTCACAACGGAGGCTCCTACGCCGTGGAGCCCGCCGGAGACCTGGTAAGACTTCCCGCCGAACTTCCCGCCTGCGTGGAGGGTAGTCATCACGGTCTCGACCCCGGTCTTGCCCGTGGTCTCGTGCTTGTCTACCGGGATTCCGCGACCGTTGTCTACGACGGTCACAGAGCCATCAGCGTGGATTGTGACGTCCACGTGATCGCAGAAACCCGCCATGGCCTCGTCTACAGCGTTGTCGACGATCTCCCAGATTAGGTGCTGTAGGCCGGTTGGGCCGGTGCTGCCGATGTACATTCCTGGGCGAAGCCGTACGGCTTCCAGCCCTTCAAGGACGGTGATATCGGAGGCGTCATAGCTCTCGGGGTTGACCGGGGCCTGTGCCATCGAGTCTCCTTAGCGATCGTTAGGCGCGTTTGTCGCAGGCCGCCGGGACGAGCCGACGGCAAAA